>JAICEV010000005.1 GCA_025923975.1 Propionibacteriaceae bacterium | reverse complement strand
TCGGTGCCTTGCAGGTTCGAGATGTCGTAGCACTCGATCCGGAGCGGCGCAGTCGGCAGCTCCAACGCTTCCTGAATCTCTTCCAACGCACGATTGCGAGTCGAAAGATCACCAGCACGGGTGGTCTTGTGCTTGATCAAGATCTCCTGGGCATTGCGGGCAACCGTCTCCATCAGGGCCCGCTTGTCCCCACGCTGCGGTACCCGGATTGAGACATGGGATCCGCGGCGCTCCTCAAGCATCTTGATCAGCGACTCCGCCGAGGACGGCATGACCGGTACCAAGATCTCGCGCGGCACCGCGTCCTTGCCGTTTGTGCTGGGATCAGGCTCGGCGTAGAGCTGTAGCAGGAACTGCTCGATCAGCTCGTCGCTGCCGCCTTCGTCAAACCGATCCGCAACCCAGCCGCGCTCGCCCCGAACCCGTCCGGCCCTTACATGGAAGATCTGCACTGCGACCTCCAATGGATCCTCGGCGAGGGCTATGACATCGGCGTCCGTGCCGTCGCGGAAGACGACGGCGTTCCGTTCCATGGCTCGTTGCAGAGCGCCGATATCGTCGCGGAGCCGCGCCGCGCGCTCGTACTCCAGCGCATCACTGGCCGCGTGCATCTCCCGCTCCAGCTTCTTGATCATGGGCCCCGCCTGCCCAGACATGAACTGGCAGAAGTCGTCGACGATCGCCCGATGTTCGGTAGGCGTTACCCGGCCAATACAGGGGGCCGAGCACTTGCCGATGTAGCCGAGCAGGCAGGGCCGACCCAGCTGCTTGTGGTTTTTGAAGACTCCAGGCCGACAGGAGCGCATGGGAAAGACTCGGAGCAGCAGGTCGACCGTCTCTCGGATGGCCCAGGCGTGGGAGTAGGGACCGAAATACCGGGTGCCTTTACGTTTGGCTCCCCGTCCGACCATGACCCGCGGAAACTCCTCAGACAGGGTCACCGCAAGCCAGGGATACGACTTATCGTCGCGGTATTTGATGTTGAATCGTGGGTCGAACTCTTTGATCCAGGAGTACTCCAGCTGGAGCGCCTCGACCTCGTTCTGTACGACGGTCCAGTCCACCTTGGCGGCCGTGCTCACCATCGATCGGGTGCGGCTCAGCAGTGATGCCGGGTCGGCGAAATAGGAGTTCAGCCGGGATCGCAGGCTCTTCGCCTTCCCGACGTAGATCACCCGGCCTTGGGCATCGGAGAAGCGATACACCCCAGGCTTATCCGGTATGGATCCCGGCGCAGGCCGGTATGCCGGCATTGCCCGAGAAGAGACTGGAGGTACCACGCGCCCCAGCGTAGGCGCGTTTCTTTGGCCTGTCGGCTCGCGCCACGAGGGGTCGCTCACCGACTGCAATTCAGCCCGTTACATAAACCTTGTTCTTGAAGACGGTGGTCTTGGCCTCCGCAAGACCCTTGGTGGCCGGCGGGTTCGTTACAGAGCCGTTCTTGATCGAATACTCGCTGCCATGGCAGTCGCAGTGAATGACGCCGTCGGCGACAGATGCCACGGGGCATCCCTGGTGTGTGCAGATCTTGCTGAATGCCTTGTAGCTTCCCTTGCTCGGTTGGGTTACCACATAGTCGGCGTTCTCCAAGATGACGCCGCCGCCGACCGGCACTGCGGATGCCGCGACACTGGGACCGTCGGGCGCCTCTGCCGGCGACGCTGACGATGTGGGGGAAGTCGCGTCGGTGGTCGGCGACGGCGAGGCTGGTGCGGACGTCTCAGCGGCGGGCGTGGGTGCGGGCGAGCCGCTGGACGCCTCGGCGCAGGCGCCCAGCGCGGCGGCGCTCGCACCGGTCAGGCTTAGGAGTCCAGCGGCTCGCAAAATGGTCCGCCGCGTCGTGGCGGGAATCTCCTGACGTGTCTGTCGGTTGCCGCGCTCGGACATTCAAAAGCCTCCAGCTGTAATTTGGAGCTGCTTGCGTACGCCGACGCTCACAGCTGGGGTAAAAGACGCTCTCTCGATCGCAGACGAGATAGGCGTCGATCCGGTTCGATTGATGCTCGCAGCTAGGGAGGACGCCTAGCTGGCCTTAACCGCCGTACGCCTTGCTGACAGCTTGTTGGAGACCACTTTGTCAGTCGGTGTGGCCGCCGGGACGAGCGCTGGTTGGGTCGCTCTGATTGGAACTGCCTGGCCATCAAGCAAGGGCTTGAGGAATCCGCCGGTGTAGGACTTCGTATTCGCTGCAACCTGCTCAGGTGTCCCCTCGGCGATGATCAACCCACCCCGCAATCCACCTTCGGGGCCCATGTCGATCAACCAGTCGGCAGTCTTGATCACGTCGAGGTTGTGCTCGATCACTACCACCGTGTTCCCCGCGTCGACGAGCCGCCCGAGAACGCCGAGCAGTTTGCGAATGTCTTCGAAGTGCAGGCCCGTTGTCGGCTCGTCCAGGACGTACAGAGTTCGTCCGGTGGCTCGCTTCTGCAGCTCACTGGCCAGCTTGACGCGCTGTGCTTCACCGCCGGAGAGAGTGGGCGCAGGCTGACCGAGGCGTACGTATCCGAGCCCCACGTCGACCAGGGTGCGCAGGTGCCGGGCGATTGCGGGTAGCGGACCGAAGAACTCCAGCCCTTCCTCGATCGACATATCCAAGACCTCGGCAATCGACTTGCCCTTGTAATGAACCTCCAGAGTCTCCCGGTTATAGCGAGCGCCGTGGCATACCTCGCACGGCACGTAGACATCGGGAAGGAAGTTCATTTCGATCTTGATCGTGCCGTCGCCGGTGCAGTTTTCGCAGCGACCACCCTTCACGTTGAACGAGAAACGGCCTGGCTGGTATCCGCGAACCTTGGCCTCCGGCGTCTCAGCAAACAGCCGCCGTACGTGGTCGAACACCCCGGTATACGTGGCGGGGTTGGACCGCGGCGTACGTCCGATCGGGGACTGGTCGACGTGAATGACCTTGTCGATCTGATCAGCTCCGCTGATCGAGCGATGGCGGCCGGGCACCTCTCGCGCGTTGTAGATCCGCTTGGCGAGGGCGTTGTACAGGATGTGGTTGACCAGGGTCGACTTACCCGACCCCGACACACCTGTGACCGCGATGAGCTGGCCGAGCGGGAATGACACGGTGACATTTCGTAGGTTGTGTTCGGCTGCGCCGTGCACGGTGACCTCACGATCGCGAGTGCGCGGGCGCCGTGAGGCTGGCAGCGGGATGGAACGGCGTCGCGAGAGATAGGCGCCGGTGAGCGACTCGCGATTGTTGAGCAACTCCTCGACAGTGCCCGAGTGCACCACCCGGCCGCCGTGCTCGCCAGCGCCCGGGCCGATGTCGACGGCCCAGTCCGCTGCCTTGATCGTTTCCTCGTCGTGTTCGACGACGATCAAGGTGTTGCCCAGATCTCTCAGCCTAAGCAGAGTTTCGATCAGCCGCCGGTTGTCCCGCTGATGCAGCCCGATGCTGGGCTCGTCCAGGACGTAAAGGACCCCAACCAGTCCAGACCCGATCTGTGTGGCGAGCCGGATTCGCTGTGCCTCCCCGCCGGACAGACTGCCTGTGGGACGACTCAGCGACAGATAGTCGAGACCGACGTCGAGCAGAAACCTCAGGCGCTCGTTTATCTCCTTGAGCACCCGCTCAGCAATCTGCCGTTCCCGCTCGGTGAGCTCGAGCCGGCTGAGAAACTCTGCCGCGGCGTCAATCGGCATGGCTGACAGCTCGGCGATGTTCTTGCCGCCCACGGTCACAGCTAGCGAGGTGGGCTTGAGCCGAGCGCCCCTGCAGACCCGGCAGGGCACCTCCCGCATGTAGCCCGCGAACCGCTCCCGCGAGGTATCGCTCTCCGCTTCGGCATGGCGCCGCTCAATGTAGGAAACGACGCCCTCGTACTTGGCGTTGTAGCTGCGTTCGCGACCGTACCGGTTCCGATAACGCACATGGACCAGGCCCGGCACTCCATCGAGCAGCATCTTCTGAGCCGCGGCCGGTAGCCGGCGCCACGGAAGCGTGGTCGAGAAACCGGCGCTCTCAGCGAGCGAATCGATCAGTCGGCTGAAGTAGTCCGCAACATGCGGTGACGACCAGGGTGCGATTGCTCCTTCGGAGAGACTCTTGTCGGGGTCGGGGACCACGAGCTCGGGATCGACTTCCATTCGCGTTCCCAGGCCGGAACATGTTGGACATGCCCCCCAGGGACCGTTGAAGGAGAACTGGCGTGGCTCCAGCTCATCGATGGCGATGTCGTGATTGTTAGGACACGCCATCCTCTCGGAGTAGTTGCGCTCGCGCTGCGGATCTTTCGGATCGATGTCCACGAAGTCGATCGTGACCACACCCTGCGCCAGCTTCAGCGCGGTCTCCACGGAATCGGTCAGCCGCTGTTTGATCGATGGCTTCACGGTAAGCCGGTCAACGATCACATCGATGGAGTGCTTGTACTTCTTGTCAAGCACGGGGGGATCGGTGAGCTGGACGACCTGTCCGTCGACCCGAGCCCGACTGAAGCCCTCCGAGGCCAGCTCTCGGAAGACCTCGACGTATTCCCCCTTTCGGCCTCGGACAACAGGGGCGAGCAGCTGAAACCGCGTCCCCTCCTCCATCGCCATCAGTCGGTCGACGATCTGCTGGGGGGACTGCCGGCTAATCGGCTCGCCGCAGATCGGGCAGTGCGGCCGACCGGCACGCGCATACAACAACCGGAGGTAGTCGTAGACCTCGGTAATCGTGCCGACCGTGGAACGTGGATTGCGGCTGGTCGACTTCTGGTCGATGGAGACCGCAGGCGACAAGCCTTCGATGAAGTCCACGTCCGGCTTGTCCATCTGACCAAGGAACTGGCGGGCGTATGCGGAGAGCGACTCAACGTAGCGCCGCTGACCCTCAGCGAAGATGGTGTCGAAGGCGAGACTCGACTTTCCTGATCCGGACAGCCCGGTAAACACGATCAGCGCATCCCGCGGCAGATCGAGTGAGATGTTCTGCAGGTTATGCTCGCGCGCACCCCGAACGACGAGACGGTCGGTCACGGAGCACATCGTATGTTGCGGCACTGACACGGCACAGTGAAATCGGATGGCATCGAGGCCTCCCGCGAGCGTTAGGTCGGCACTACGGTATGGGCATGACTGCCGCCGCATCTCCGGCCACAACGCAGCTGGAAACGCTGCGTGGGCTGGTCACGACCGCCACGCAGCGCCTGCTGGGCGACACGATCTTGGTGTCGGACGAACAGTGGCGAGCTCCGAGCAGGCTGCCCGATTGGACCCGTGGCCATGTGGCCACCCACGTTGCTCGTCATGCTGATGGCGTTGTTCGACTGGCTCAATGGGCGCTTACCGGAAAACGCCTGGACATGTACCCATCGCCCGAGCATCGTGCGAACGACATCGAGGCGGGTGCCGGACGATCTGGTCTGGACCTCCAAATTGACATGGACACCTCAGCTGGACGTTTGAGCGCAGCATTTGACGAGATTGATGGTGCCGAGGCCTGGGATGCAACGGTCGAGATGAGTCGCGGTCTGAAAGTGCCCGCACGGCTACTGCCATTGGCGCGGCTGCTCGAGGTCGTCATCCACCACGTTGATCTAGACATCGGTTATGAAATCACTGACATCGATACTCAGACGGTGGAGTGGCTGCTCGAGTGGTGCGCATTCCGGCTGCGGGATCGTGAGGATTTTCCGAGGCTCGAGCTGACGGCCGATAGTGGCTTCACTACCGTGGTCGGCAGCGTCGGGGAGCCGGTCGCGGTCAGCGGCAGCGCCGCACAGCTGCTTGGCTGGCTATTGGGTCGTAACGATGGCTCCGCTGTTACCGGGGCAGACGGAATCCAGCTCCCGGCATTCTGATGCAGGGCATCAACCACGTCGAACCAGGCGGACCACCGCTGGTGGCACGATTGTCCGGCACAGTCACGATGATCAAGATAAGTGTCGGACCAGTCGACAACAACGCTTACCTGCTGCAGAGCAACAGCGGTGCCAGCCTGCTCATCGATGCCGCCAACGACGATGATCGACTTCTGAACATCATCGCAGATCAGCACCTGGACACCATCGTGACGACGCATCGGCATGCTGATCATTGGCAGGCTCTGCCGTCCCTCGCCGCCGCTGCCGGAGCCCGGCTGATCTGCGGCCAGCCTGATCTGGAGGCGATCGCCACCGGTGCTGGGGTCGAGGGTCTGGTTGGGGTATGGGATGGTGATCAGCTGGAGCTAGGCACCGAAAGACTCGAGGTGATTGGCCTGGTTGGGCATACACCAGGTTCGATCACACTCGGGTACGCCGGCACCGGTATGACCCATCTGTTCACCGGGGACAGCCTGTTCCCTGGAGGCCCTGGCAAGACCCACACTCCCGAGGACTTCACGTCATTGATGAATGATCTTGAGAGCAAGATCTTCGACCGCTTTGACGACAACACCGTGGTGCATCCCGGGCACGGCGATGACACCACACTGGGGACCGAGCGACCGCATCTCGGAGAGTGGCGTAAGCGTGGCTGGTAAGCCGGCGGTGAGCAAATCGAGCGGGATCGTCGTCGGAATTCCTGAATCAACTGAGCTTGGCCGATACGCCGCGGCGGCATTGGTCTTCGGTGCATCGGCAAGCGTGCTCGTCGTCGAGATCGTGGCATTGCGGCTGCTGGCGCCCTACCTCGGCCTCACGTTGGAGACCAGCACCTTAGTGATCGGCATTGCGCTGGCTGCCATCGCCTTGGGATCTTGGACAGGAGGCCGGGTAGCTGATCTGATGCCGCCGCGCCGTGCGCTGGGTCCACTGCTGGCAGTGTCCGGCGTCGCCGTAGCGGCAACTCCGTTCGCCGTCCGAGCGGCGGGCGCGATCGATGACGGCGTGCTGCTGATACTCGTATCAACGTTCGCGATCATGTTGCCGGGCACGCTTCTCGCTGCGGTGACGCCGATGGTCACGAAGCTGCGGCTGACCAGCCTGGATGAGACCGGAACAGTGGTGGGAAGACTCTCTGCGATCGGCACAGCGGGCGCCATCGTCGGCACTGTGGTGACCGGTTTCATCCTGATCTCACGCCTGCCGATCAGCGGAATCATGGTCGGGCTCGGGGCTGCGCTGGTGTTAGCCGCGGCCGCTGTCGAGCTACGAGTACGCGGCTGGCGGTCGGCGGTCGTTCCGGCGGTGCTCGTTCTCCTCGGCGGCGGTGCGGCCGTGGTCGCGCGAGGTAGCTGTGACGTGGAGACGATCTACCACTGTGCTGTGGTGGTGACCGATCCCGACCGAGCGTCCGGACGCGTGCTGATGCTCGATGGCGCTCCGCATTCCTACGTTGACCTCGCGGACCCGACCTATCTCGACTGGGACTACGCCAAAGCCGTCGCGTCCGCCATCGACACCGCGTATCCCGAAGGACAGCCGCTGCGTGTGTACCACATCGGCGGTGGAGGGCTCACGTTGCCGCGTTACCTCGAGCGGGTTCGCCCAGGAACTGCCAGCTTGGTGTCCGAGATCGATCCCGACGTCGTCAAGATCGACACCGACCAGTTCAAGCTCACGGCTGGTCAAGGCATCGAGGTCCGCGTCGAAGACGCTCGGCTCGGCGTCGGCCGGCTTGCCAATAGCAGTCAGGACCTGGTGCTGGGTGACGCCTTCGGCGGTGTCAGCGTGCCATGGCACCTCACCACACGTGAGATGGTGCACGAGGTATCGCGGGTGCTCACCGACGATGGACTCTATGTGATCAATCTCCTCGACTACGGCCAGCTCGCCTTCGCGCGTGCCGAGGTTGCCACACTGACCGAGGTATTTGATCATGTAGCGCTCGCCACCGAGGCCGATACCCTGACCGGCGGGGAGAAAGCCGGCGGCAACCTAGTCGTGATCGCCTCCCACTCTCCGTTGGACGTCGCTTCGATCGCCACCCGCATCTCGGAACGCGGAGCCGATTGGGGCGTGATCACCGGCGCCGAGCTTGCTGCGTGGACCGGCGACGCCTCGGTGCTGACCGACGACTACGCCCCGGTTGACCAGCTACTTACGCCGTACCCGCGCGGGTAAACGCCACCAGATCTTCCCTTGTTGGCCGACAGATCGCGATATATCGTTGACGTATCGTTTGGAGAGGTCACGAAAGCAAGGTGATCAACATGGGTGGTGCGTACGCAATGGGGGCGCCGTGGATGCATGAGACCGGCCGCTGCCATCCGGCGTGGGGCAGGGACCTGGGCGACTGGCTCGCCAAGATGACCGGCCATCGAGGCCCGCGCGGCCAGCAGGCCTTTGGTCAGTGGGGGACGTTCGGCGGACCACCCTTCGGACCGTGGTGGGGTGGGCCCCGGGGATGGCGCGGGCCGAAGGCGCGCCGCGGCGATGTGCGTGCGGCCATCCTGGCGGTCCTGGCGGAGCAGCCGATGAACGGTTACCAGATCATTCAGGAGATTGCTACCCGTAGCGGTGGAGTCTGGCGGCCGAGTCCGGGCTCGATCTATCCGACCTTGCAACAGCTCGAGGATGAGGGCCTGGTCCGCGTGGAGACTGACGGTGGTCGCCGTGTCTACACACTGACCGACGATGGTCGCAGCTACGTGAGTGAACACACCGATGAGGTATCGGCTCCGTGGCAGGCGATGAGTGAAGCCGGTGAGGACGACGACGGACTCAAACCGTTGATTGGGCAGGTGGCGGCCGCCGTGTGGCAGATCGTGGCTACCGGAACGCCGGAACAGCAGGCGAAAGGTCGGGACGCCTTGGTGGAGTTCCGTCGCAAGCTGTACTCAATCCTTGCTGAAGACGACATCACGCCGGAGAATTAGTCATGACTCGATACAGCCCGGGGAGGTTCGACCTTTCCCGGGGCAACGTGATGTGGGTGTGGCCTCCGCCGTACAACTCGATGGAACCCCGGCCCACCCAGAATGCTCCGCTCAGGATCGGCGACGCCGAACGAGATCGAGCGATCGCGGCACTTGGTGATCATTTCGCCGCGGGTCGGCTCAATGCGGAGGAATTTGAGCAGCGTGTGGACCAAGCGATAAAGGCTCGCTTCAACTCCGATCTCGAACCACTGTTCGTTGATCTTCCTCGGACAGTCGAGCCGACCATGGACTCTCCGTCTCACCGGCAGGATGCCCATCTTGCCTGGTCACCCGTTCTCTGGTTCGCGCCACTGATCGTGATGTGTGCAGTGGTCGCAGCTGTCATCCTCAGTGCTCCCTGGCTGGTATGGATGTTCCTCTGGGTGTTCTTGATCACTGGGTTCTTCCGGCACCGCCGGCGCCACTTCGGACCGCCAAGCCGCTACCACCCCTACTGACTTCAGCGGACCGCAACGTGGATGGTTGACCTAGCGGACAGCCATCCCGGTAGTCCTGCTGTTCGCCGAGTGCGCAGCAGGCGTCCCACGCGCCGTGGGCGAGAGGTGCGCACTCGCGTGTCCATTCCTGCGACCAGGTCCGAGCGGTACGAGGCCTGCCTCCCATCGTGTTTGATGGCCTGGTGAAGGTGCCCAACGACAGGCGAAGCTGGCGATGTCACAGCGACACCTGATAGGCCGCGCAGCCGGTATGGCCCGTTCTCTCGTC
This sequence comes from Propionibacteriaceae bacterium, assembly GCA_025923975.1. Lineage (GTDB taxonomy): Bacteria > Actinomycetota > Actinomycetes > Propionibacteriales > Propionibacteriaceae > Microlunatus. Next base: position 18,008 of record JAICEV010000005.1, on the reverse strand, counting down.
ACCTACTACGGCCCGATCTGGCGGCGTCGCCGGATGGAAGCGTTCTACCGGCAGTTTGTCAAAGCCGGTGAGCTGGCGTTCGACATCGGCGCACACGTTGGCAACCGAGTACGCGTCTTCCGCCGAATTGGCGCGCGCGTGATTGCGGTGGAACCACAGCCGGACTTCGTTGCTGTGATGCGGCTGCTATATGGCCGCGACCCGGGTGTCTTCCTGGAGGCCAGCGGAGTCGCGGCCGAACCAGGCGAGGGAAAACTGCATTTGAGTACGCGTACCCCGACGGTCTCGACCTTCGCAGATTCCTGGATCGACGATGTCCAAATCGATAGCAGATTCCAGCGGGTCCGGTGGGACAGTGTCATCAGCGTGCCCCTCGTCAGTCTGGACGAGCTCATCGCCCGCCATGGCGAGCCGCAGTTCTGCAAGATCGACGTCGAAGGATTTGAGTACGAGGTTCTCAGGGGCCTCAGCCGACCCTTGGCGGCGTTGTCGTTCGAGTACATTCCGGTCGCGGTCGACCGCGCGATCGCCTGTGTGGACCGAATCGGTGCCCTCGGCGACTACCGTTATCGCCACTCGCGGGTGGAGACCCACCGCTGGGCGGATGGTGATTGGCTCGCACCGCAAACCATGATCGAGATTTTGGGCGGCTTGCCGGCCGGTGATCGATCAGGAGATGTGTACGCCGTTCGCACCGATCGGCTCACCGGCGCTGTCTGACATTGCTAGCCAAACAGGTCAATCCTGCGTTGACTGTCAAACTCCGAACCCGGGACCCGCGGCAGATCGAGGGCATCGGTGGCGACGTTAGCAAGGTCGGCGTTCCGGATCGGTTGCTTCCCGTGATAGCTGGTGCGGCTGCCGCCAGGGCTCTCAATGCCGGGACTTAGGTCATACAAATTGCGCCCGGCGGAAACGCCCGGGCCCCAGGCCATAAAAGGAATCCGATAATCCTGTGGATTACTGGGGTTGTAGTGCGCCGCGCCCCTCCCGCCATGGTCGGCAGTAAGGAGAACAAGAGTGTTGCGCCGCAGTGCAGGCCGGTCGGCCACAGTTTTGACGATGCGGCCAAGGAGCTGATCGGTGCGCTGCACTGCGTCAAGGTAATCCCCGCCCATAAAGCTGTGAGCGTGCCCAACGCGGTCGGGTAGCGACAGATGCACGAAGGTGAACTCTCGCGGCGAGCGGCGTAGCTCGGCGGTGAGTTTGGCCACCAGCCGAGTGTTGTTGCGGTGAATTGTGACTCGATCGATCTTCGAACGCCCATCGTTTCGCCCGGTTCGGTCACGGGCGCCATGGGTATTCCAGGTGCGCTTATAGAGCCTGAACTTGGCCTTGGAGGCAAACATCGCGGTGGAGTGACCATTGTCGTGAACAACGTCGAACACGCTCGCGACGTAGTGGCCGGCGGCTTGATGAACTGTCCCGCCGTTGTCGAAGTTCCCGGTGTATCCGTGGCCACCGTGCTTAGCGTCCACCCGTCGGCCGGTAAGCATCGCGGTGTGATTGGGCATGGTGCTCGTCTGCTCGCGGACGGTACGCGCATTCAGGGTGTAGGCGCCTTCGCGCATCAATCGGTGAAACGTTGGGGTACGAGACCTCCCAAGCTGCTGGATGGCGCGTGGGTTGAGGCCGTCGATGGAGATCGCGATGACGCGGTCAACGGCGTTATCTGCCGCCTCATCCGTAGGGGCGGTGGGCGCACCGGTCTTCTTGGCAGCAGGGGAAGCCGGCGATAGCGAGGGTAGGACGGGAGCGCCGGCGCCCGCTGGTCGAGTGGCCTGGCATCCGGCAGCGAGAAAAGCACCCGCGATCAAGACGGCCAACCACGGCGTCCGGAGGCGTCGGGCGGTCATGAGTTCGACCCTAGTCGTGGCTGGAAGGGCGCGAAATGTGGCGCGCCAGCCGTCTTCTGCGATTGACAATTCCGCCTCGGACGCTCGTCATGCCACGTCCGGCTCTGGCGCCCGCGCCATCAGCACGACGGCAATGATCACGGCCACCGCCGTGGCCAGACCAAACGCCACCAGACCACCCAGATTGTCGATGGTCACGGCAGCCAGAAAGCAGAACACAGTGAAGCCGTCGAGCCCTGGCACGACGCCGCGCAGCAGAGCAAGAACGCCAGCATGACCAACCTGGGCGGTCGTGAAGGCGCAGACCACACTCAACGCGATCGGAAACGGTGTGAGCATCCCGGTCAGCGCGGGGCCCACCGAGGCAGCTAGCCCAGTCACCAAGAGAACGAGAAGTGCAGTTGCGACCGCCCGGGCCGGCAGATCCCACCAGGGGGCTGGCATAAAGACGGGGCCGGCTGGTCCAAGCGGCGTAGCACGGCATTGGCTCCATGCAGTGCGAGCAGAGCAAGTACCAGCGCGAGACCTGCAGGCACGTCAACCTGGGCGAGGGCAAGGTCGGCTAGAAGCACCACGACCCAGCTGACCACCAACGTCAGCAGCCAGCCATGCCGTCTGGACAGATGGCCGAAGACCAACGCGAACAAGGCCAGCGGCACGATTCCCAGGGTGGCAGCGCGGGCAGCCTGGGCTGCGAAGCGACTGCCATGGTCCAAGTACAAGATCAGCAAGATGGGACCGGCTACCACTGGCAGCACAACGAGGAAGCCGGCCACCCGAGGACCCCACCGCCGGCCGGCGAGCGAGCAAGCGACCACCAGCAGCGGTGCGAGTAGCAGCTTCAACGCGAGGACGGCCATCGCGCTGAGTATCCCAAGCCGCAATGAACCGACGACTCAGGCCGCAGCAGAGACTGAACATGAGCGATGAGCCCGTCGAAGCGCGCCCTTCGACAGGCTCGGGGCGCATCAATGTCGGTCTGCCTCCAGGATGTCGACGAGGTGTCGCATGATGGACAAAGCGGTCTGCAACCCGTCGATGCCCACCTCAGCTCCGATCCGGTCCGCGAACGGCCGCTGGACGAGGCCGATGCGGCGAATCGCCCAATAGCCGGCTTCAGTGCAGGCCAGCAGCTTGGCTCGTTGATGTGCGGGATTTGGCCGGTACTCCGCGAGCTGCCGCGCGACAAGGAGGTCGGCGACCCGCTGCACTCCTTGCCGGGTCATTCCCATGAGCCGTGCAATGTCGGCGACGCTGCGCGGTTGGTCCAATACGCCTCCGAGCACTTGCCACCAGGATGCGGTTATCCCGCCCTCGGCCGCCATTTCCTGGGCAACGTCCATGAGGCGGCCATTGAGACGGAAGGTGGTGAGTACAAGGTCCGTCAGCACTCCGCCTGCCTCGGTGTGCGGCGGAAGGTCGGGCCACTCTTCGCGGGGCGGGACCTCCAGCCGGGTGTCCCGAGCCGTGCTCATGCGGCGTACTGAGCCTGCATGAGTACTGGGAAAGCGGTCGCGTCACCCCTGTGGAAGAGGCCCTCGTAGGCCTGCAGAGTGGGCTCGGACATCAGGCCGAGGCGTCGCAGCGTCGCGCAGGCAAATTGCACAGGTGACTGTGGGCCGGCGGTGATGAGATCCCCATCCACAACTGCCCGCTCGTTAACGTAACGGTCTCCGCCCGCGTACCCCGTGGCCGTCAAATACTCGGCTGCGGCGCTGGTGTGGTGGCGCTTGTCGAGCAGTCCTGCTCGCGCAAGACCCGCGGTGGCACCACAGATTGCCGCTACCGGGACACCCACATCTAAGAATTGCGCCGCTGCCGCAGCGAACGCTCCCCCGCCTCCGGCGTCCCAGATGTCACCGCCTGGCAAGATCAATAAACTGCTCGAGACTGGATCTAGGTCGTCGAGGACAAGATCGGGCAGGATTCGGATCCCACCCATGGTTGTGATCGGTTCCCGAGCTTCGGCGACCGTCACGACGTTCCACGGCGTACCTGTGAAGCGACCCGTGCGTAGTTCGGCGAGAAGGTGCCCGACCTCCCAGTCGGCAAGAGTGCTGTAGATGCCTAGATGTGCGGTGTTTGTCTCCATAGGAAACATACTGTCAAATTGACAGTATATTGTCAAGTCACGGACACGAGAGAATCATTTATCGGCTGAAGGAGTCCACTCATGCGCGAGGTTGATGTCGGCACTGCCGATGGGCGTGTCCTGCACGCGTACGATGTCGGGCCGACCGGACGCTCTGATGAGCTGGTCGTCTTGTGGCATCACGGCACTCCGAATACGGGCGTGCCACCCGAGCCGTTGTTCGAGGCCGCGCGATCCCTTGGTATTCGTTGGATCGGCTATGACCGGCCTAGCTATGGAGGCTCGACTCCCCATCACGGCGCGACGGTAGCGTCTGGGGCCGACGATGCTCGTCAGGTTGCTGATCAGCTGGGCATCGGACGCTTCGCCGTTTTCGGGCATTCTGGCGGCGGGCCACGTGCCCTCGCGTGCGGAGCCCTGCTGTCGGATCGCGTTCTTGCGGTTGTCAGCATCTCCTCCCCAGCGCCATGGCCAGCCGACGGACTCGACTTTTTCGAGGGGATGTCTGACGGCAGCGTGCGCGAACTGCAGGCCGCTGGCCGCGGTCGAGCCGAACTCGAAGAGGTTTTGGCTGCGAATGAGTTCGATCCCGAGTCGTTTATTGCTGCCGATTACGCGGCGCTCGATGGCGCATGGTCCTGGTTCAACGGCATCGTTCAGGCTGCAACCGCCAACGGGATGGACGGCATGGTTCAGGACAACGTCACTGCAATGGCCCCGTGGGGCTTTGAGCTCAGCGAGGTGGCGGCGCCGACGTTGATCATGCACGGCACGGCTGACCGAATGGTGCCGAGCCGGCACGCTGAGTGGCTCGCAGCACACTGTCCAGGAGCTGAGCTGCAGCTACAGCGGGGCCAGGGTCACATCTCGGTGCTCGACTCCGCGCCCACCGCATTGGACTGGCTGCGCCGGGAGCGATGATCGTCGATGCCGGTGGGGTGGCCGCCATGATGAGGGAGACACTGAGCGCATGGGGCCGCAGCGAGTTCGGATCGCAATGCTGGGTGGCTTCAATGTCCAGGTTGACCACGTTGCCGTTCCAGCCGGCGCTTGGCGGCTGAGCAAGGCCCGGTCGCTGGTCAAGCTGCTGGCACTCTGCAGAAATCGTGCAGGAGTGGGATGTCGTCGTCCAGGGCGGCGGCGCGGCCGCCTGTGTACCCACGGTCATGGTCGCGGAACGGGCGGCCATGCTCATCGACTGACCAAAATGGAGCAGCTTAGGCTGCCCGGGTGGGTTGGCCGGAGTGGCGCATCAGCGAAATTATCACCGCGCGTCCGCAGGCCAGGGTGAACCAGCTGGGCTACCTCCTGGGTCGACCCAAACAGGCGACGCTGATATCGGATGCCAGAGAGCCGGTCGGCTTCGCCGTTCGCGACCGGGACGGAGGCATCGCCCACACCGGCCTTTCACAGGTCTGGCGGGTACGACCAGAGCCCACGTCGGGCCTCAACGTTCATGTCGTGGACTTCAGCGCGCTCAACCTTCCGGGAGCCGGCTTTCGAATTGAGGCTGGCGCACAGATCAGCCACCCCTTCGAGATCAGGAGCCGGCTCTACGAACGGTTGACAGCTGATGCGTTGCGCTTCTTCTACGTGATGCGCTCCGGCACACCGATCTCGGACAGTGTTGCCCCGGGTTATGGCCGCCCGGCAGGGCATCTCGGGCGGCCACCGAATCGCGGAGACCTCGCGGTGCCCGCGTGGACAGGGCCGGAAGCGCAGCAGCTCTATCCGGAGTGGCGGTGTGAGGGCACATTTGACGTCTCGGGCGGCTGGTATGACGCGGGCGATTACGGCAAGTACGTAACGAGCGGCGCCATCGCGGTATGGCAGCTCCTCAGCACACTCGATCTGCTCAGAAGGGCTGATGAAACGACAGGCAGCGAGCTGGCCGACATGATCCGCACTGAGTGTCGCTGGCAGCTGGACTGGCTCCTGCGCATGCGGGTGCCCGACAGTGATCCGTTGGCCGGTTTGGCGTTCCACCGGGTGCACGGCACGCGGTGGTCGCCAATGCCCGGCTGGGCACACGAGGACCCGACTGAACGGGTATTGCATCGGCCCTCGACGGCGGCCAGCCTGCACGTAGCTGCCGCAACCGCTCAGGGTGCTCGGCTGTTCCGTCCTACCGATCCCGCGTACGCTCAAACCCTCTTGGATGCGGCTCGCAGCGCGTATCAGGCGGCGCTGCGCCATCCTCGACTGATTGCACCTGACGATCATGCCAAGTTCGGCGGTGGTCCCTATTCCGACGACCGGCTCGAGGACGACTTCTATTGGGCGGCTGCGGAGCTGTGGCTGGCCACCAGTGAGGAGATTTACCGCCAACAGTTGGCTGACTCTCCTCAGCACGCTGCAGAGGCGTTCGACCCGGGCGGCTACGACTTCGACCGCGTGACTGCACCAGCTCGGCTCGATCTCGCATTGGTCGGCGATGACGTCGGCGAGAACACGCAAGCGATCGAGAGTGTGCGATGCGGGGCCGATCGAATGGTGAAGTTGCAGCGGCAGCAGCCGTGAGGGCAGCCATACGCGCCAACCGAGGGATGGGACTGGGGGTCGAACGGCCGGATTCTCAACAACCTCGTCGTGATGGCGGCGGCGCACCTGCTGTCAGGTGTTCCCAGCTATGCAGATGCGGTCGCCACCGGAATGGATTATCTGCTTGGGCGGAACGGGCTCGGTCAGAGTTACATCACCGGCTACGGCACTGACTACAGCTGTCACCAGCGGACTCGCCAGTTTGGCCACGATCTCGACCCGGCGTTGCCGCCCCCACCACAAGGTGCGCTGGCCGGTGGGGCGAACTCCCGGCCGTCTCCAGACTTCCCTTACGATCCTCGACTTCTGGGACTTCCAGCTCAGTGCTGCTACCTCGATGAGCCCACCTCCGAGGTCACCAACGATGTCTGTATCCGTTGGAATGCGCCTCTCGTTTGGGTCGCCACCTACTTGAACACCGTGAACGACTGATGATGCGCGCTGAGCGTCTCGACAGGCGCCGTCCTGAGTTTGTCGAAGGGCTCAGGGCACTTCGTCTACGCCTCGTCGGATGCTCGGACTTCGGCGGCGTACTTCTCCCGCAGATGCACCGGCTCCGCTTCCTCCCGGTGCCGCCTTGCCTGGCGGGAGTGGTATGTCAGGTTGAGCGCCTCCACACAAATGGCAAACGCGATTGGCCCGTAGATGAAGGGTTTCTCGATGTGGAAGTCGAAGCCTTCGGCAATCAGACTCGCCCCGATCAGCACGAGGAATGAGAGTGCGAGCATCTTCACCGTTGGGTGGCGATTCACGAATCTGCTGATCCACCCGGCGGTGAACATCATCAGCACGATGGCGAGCACGACTGCCGCGATCATGATCGAAAGCTCGTCCACCATGCCGACGGCGGTGATCACCGAGTCCAGCGAGAACACCATGTCAAGCAAAATGATCTGGATGATCACCGCGGTAAAGCTGGCCGCCCGACCAGTCGATCTGGATGCTTCGTAGCCTTCGAGCTTTTGGTGGATCTCGGTGACCGCCTTGTAGACCAGGAAGGCGCCGCCGATGATCAAGATCAGGTCTCGTCCGCTTATCTCGAGAGCCGGCCAGGGTCCGAGGCTGAACAGCGGCGCAGTGAGGCCCACGACCCACGAGGCTGCGAAGAGCAGCGCGATCCGGAAGATCATCGCCAGCGAGAGGCCAACAATCCGGGCTCTGCGTCGCAGCTGGGGCGGAAGCTTGTCGGACAGAATGGAGATGAAGACCACATTGTCGATGCCGAGGACGATCTCCAGGGCGAACAGTGTCAGGAAGGCGATCCAGAGGTCGGGACGGCTGAAGAACTCCATGGCCACCGATTATCCAGACAGCCAGTTCCGCGGGCCCCACAGCGACACCGCCGACACGCGGGTTGCATGGAATGGCCTCCGCCATTCCTTAAGAGAACTCAGCGCGATGCGATCATGAGGTCGGCCGATCGAGACTCGCGACGATCGCCCGCCCAAGCTCCTGGGGCCGGGTGAACTGCGGCCAGTGGCCCGTGGGCAGGTCGACGTAGTCGACGTTGCGGACCTTCGCAAGCTCAGCCACGTACGGGTGCCCCTGCTCGATCAGCTCTCGGATGACCGCGCTCGGGAACTCGGACGATATGACGGTGGTGGGTACGTCATAGCGTCGTTCATCGAAGAGCTGCTGCGGGTCACTCGCCACATGGGCAGGTGCCGGAATGGCACGGTCGCGGAACCGCATGCGCAGCTCGTCATCGAGATCAACGAGGTCCTGCTCCTCGAAGCGGGACCAATCCGGCAACGGCATCTCACCGTTCTCGGCCGGAAACTCGTCGTTGATCACTCCACCTTCGCCGAGAGGAACGCTGTCGACGTACACCACACGCGCGACTCGATCAGGCCGCGCATCGACCGCAGCATGGGCGATAGCGCCACCGCCGGAATGCCCCACCAGTACGACGTCCCCATCGGCTGGATCGAAGGAGTCGATCACCGCGACTACCGCGTCGATGTGGTCGCGCAGAGTGATCGTGGAGCGGTTCGCGTCCTTTGACTCCATGCCTGGAAGCGTGAGCGGGTGCGTGCGATGCCCGGCCTGCTGCAGGGAGGGGATGACGTCGTCCCACGATGAGCCGTCGAGCCACAAGCCGGGAATCAAAACGATGTCCATTGAGCCGAGGCTAGCCAAGCTCCTTGCCCCACTCGATGCCCCCCGGCAAACAAGCCCGGTGCGAGTTGTCAGTCAACTGGCGCGGCTGTGACCGGCGACCGCACTGGCGATCTCCGCCGTACCGACAATGGCAGCCGGCACGGCGTACCACCTGGACTGGGAGAGCTGCCCCAGGTACGTGCCGACGAACATGGCCCCGATGAGACCGGTTGCAGCGTGGCCGGCAATGCGCATCGCGGGCTTAGCTATTGCGGCCGGTGTGCCGGCCGTCCAGCCGGTGAAAGCCAGGCCAGCGAAGAAGGTATAGATGCCCGCGACGGTGGGCCAACCTCCGACCTCGTTCATGCTTCGCCCACCTGGAAAGAGGCCGCGTCCTCCGGTGACCTTGGCATACCCCGCAACGATTGTGAAGTGCGCTGCATGCGCCGCCATGAAGCCAACGTAGAGCGGCCGCGATGCCCACGCAGCGCGCTCCCCCAACGCTGATGTCGCCTGCGCTGCGGCGAAGAGCAACGCCGAGCTTCGCGCTGTCATTCGGACGTATTTGTGAAGAGAAGCGGTATTCCGAGACATAAACTTATGTTCTGCCAATAGTTTAGGATTGTCAACTAATGACAAGGTTAAAGCACTCGATAGGATGACTCCCGTGGTTGACGCCGATCCTTTACTGGTGGAGACCTGGCAGAAGCTGATGGGATTTGTCCTAGAGCAGCGCTTCAGGTGGGCCGAGGTCTCCGCCGAGCTCGGGATTACGCAGGCCGGCCTGCGGGCCCTGCTCGCCATCGATCCAGGTCGGCCACAGTCGATGCGCGAGCTGGCCACGGCTATGAACTGCGATCCCTCCTACGTCACAGCCATGATCGACGACCTCGAGCGCGCCGGCCTCGCGGACCGCAGGCCGTCCCCGGCAGACCGCCGGGTCAAGACCGTCGTGCTTACGCCGCGTGGAATCACCGCGCTTCAGACGGCCCGCGACGGACTGCTCTCTCCACCGGCCCAACTGGCCCAACTGCCCCCGGCCGAGCAGCAGCAACTCGCCCGACTGCTTCAGCAAGGCTTATTTGGGCGCTGAGTTCGTCGAAGCCGAAGACCCTTCGACAGCCTCAGGGCACACAGTGTTCAGGGCATGACGCTGCCGATGATCCGTTCGGCCTCGGTGATGGTGTCGCTAATGATCTGCTCGTCTGGTATGCCGAGATCTTGGGCGAGCAGTACCGAGAGCGAACAAGTCTTGCCTGGCGCGCACTACTCGTCCGTGCCCGCCAGCTGTCGAGCGGCGTCGAGCCGTTGCCGGGCCTCAGCGAGAGCGTTCACCGCGGCCCGTTGCCGCGCCTGCGCCTCGGTGAGATGCCGCTGAGCGGTGACCTTGTCGCGACGGGCCTCGATCCGCCTGGTATCCAGCGAGTTCACCACGTCGTCGGCGGCCTCCACGGCCGCCTCGGCATCTGCGAGGTCGAACTCGGACTGCCAGTGCGCAGCCTCGGCGGCGGCAAGTGCCTCCTCCGCCAGCCGCAGCTCACGAGGTACCTCCCCTTCACTTCCGGGCGATCCGCTCTCGGGCCCTCCACTCTCAGACGCTGTACCGGCATCGTCGTACGCCGCGAACCAATCGTCAGTAACCTCCACAAGCTCGACGGTCCAGCGCTCGCCTAGGGCACGTCGCTGTCGCCGGGCTTCAAGCTCGTCTTCGACCGGAGGACGCTCGATCTCCGCGGCTGCTTCGGCTGGTACCTCAACAGGCCGAAGTTCGATGGTCGAGGAGACCTGTGGCACGTTCATTCGTGGCCGCGGTCCGAAGCCACTGTGGGTCAGCGGTCGCACCAAACGGCCGTTGCGAATAGTCATCGCCCCGGCGAGATCGACAAGAGCGGCCTGCAGCGTCGCCTCTACCTCCGACAACACGGTGGGAGTCAAGCGCACGCCGACCTCGGCCGCATGAGCCCTGGTCCGCTCCAACAGGTCGGCGATCAAGAGCCGGCGTTGCTCGGCGAGGTTGCGCAACTCTGTACGGGCAAGGCCGGTTTGGGCATCGCGCAGCTCACGGCCCAGCGCCGATAGACGCTGCATCGCGGTCGGATCGCGGGCCAATAAGTTCACCAGCCACGCGCTGCGGGTAGGGCGGCGAAGCTGCTGTAGCCGTTCGGCGACATCCTTGCCGCCAGCGGCTCTGGCCTGCCGCACCAACTCGTTCCGCGCAGCTACGAAATCAGTTGGTGGGAGCGCGTAAAGCTCGCGGACGATCTCGTCCAGCTCGCGCCCAATCATGTGCACACTCATCCCCCGGCCAATCTAACGTGGCCGTCGGCGAACGACGCAAACCGGCGTTAAGACGCAATCGCGAAGTCCGCAGCTTCTTCGGCTCCGCAGCAGCCACCCAGCACGGCAACGCAATCAACGATCAGCGGGTGGCGTAAGAGATCCGGAAGCTCGCAGGCGGCATCCGTGCAGTCGACTGTGCGATCATCGTGCACGACCAGCGTGCCGTGGCAGTGATCAACTTCCAGGCCGCACTCCGAACAACTGCTCATGAGGTCGTTGGTACCAGCTGCCACCGCCGGAATGCGTTATTGGTGCTGCGTCGGCGTGTCGCGGATCGGCGTGGGATTCAGTGCCGTCAACCGCGCTTCTTCGGCGCGTCGGCCCCGCGTGCGGGCTGCGCCGGCTTCTTTTGCTTCTTCTTCGCGGCAGCCGTACTCGGCTCGGTCCGCCGACGCCCACCGTTGCCTGCCGTTGACCGACGTTGCTTGGCCGCCTCGATGCTGGCTCGCAAAGCGGCCAACAGATCGCGCGACGGCGGACCGGGTTCACCTTCCGGGGTCGGCGTACGTCCGGTTGCCTTGGCATCAATCAGTGCGGTCAGCGTCTCCCGGTGTACGTCGCGATACCTGCCGGGATCCAACTCCTCGTCCGACAACGAGTCGATCAATGCCTCAGCCATGGCGAGCTCCTGGCTAGGCGTCGACCATTCGTCGTCCTCCGCCAGGAACGGGAACCGCGGCTCCCGGACCTCGTCGGGCCAGAGCATGGTCGCAAGGATGAGCACATCGCCGTGCACTCGCAACGCTGCGACAATCTCGCGATCGCGGAGTGTCACCTTGGCGACCGCAACCCTGCCCTGCTTGCGCAGCGCGTCGCGAAGCAGCCGGTATGCCTTGGCACCTTGCGGTTCGGGTTCCACGTAGTAGCTGCGGTCGAGGTAAATGGGATCCACCGCCTGTACCGGCAGGAACGAGATCACCTCGATCGAGCGCGACGTCTTCGCCGGCAGCATGGCGAGATCGACCTCGCTGAGCATGACTATCTCGCCTGTTGCGGACTCGTAGCCCCTTCCGATCTCCTCGTACGGCACCTCAGCGCCGTCGACCGAGCAGACGCGCTTATACTGCACCCGGCCGCCGTCGTTGACATGGATCTGGTGAGAAGGGATGTTTTTGTTCTCGGTCGCCACGTACAGCCGAACCGGGATCGTCACTAAGCCGAAGGAGATGGTCCCTCTCCAGACGACCCGCATGGCAACATCCCTCCGAACAGGTGAGTTATCCGTCCCTACCACCGTCACACCGGCTCCTTACTATTGTCACCGCGACCTCGCCGGCCGGTCGAGGACCCAGGTTGCGTGCCTGCTAAGTCGAACATACTCGCGATTTTTGCGGTCATCTACCTCAACGAAACGGCGGCCAATTCAGCAGGAGCTGACCGCTGCACCATGAGGACACAACCGGTCTTGTTCATCCAGGGCGCCGGGAACATGCACGAGCCCGAGGGTAGCGGTCGGCTTGCTGCCTACCTGGGCCGCGAGCTTGGCACCGACTACCGCGTCCTCGCTCCAGAGATGCCCAATGCCGATCATCCCGACTACCGATCATGGAGGGATCGGATCGAGCAGGAGCTCGGAGCAATCGAAGGGGAACAGGTGACCCTAATCGGCCACTCATTCGGAGGCTCAGTGCTGCTGAAGTATCTCGCCGAAGGCTCCTACCGGAAGCCTGTCCGCGGGCTGTTCCTCGTCTCGGTCCCCAACTGGGGGCCAGACGGCTGGGCGTACGACGAATTTGCGGCACCCAACGACATTGCCTCGAGGCTCCCCGCAATGGAGATCTTCCTCTACCACAGTCGTGATGACCCGGAGGTGCCGTTCGCGCACCTGAGCTACTACCAGGAGCACCTTCCAACGGCGACGGTCCGGCCAATCGACGGATCGGAGCACTCGTTTGTTGCAGGGCTTTCAACGCTTGTCGAAGACATCAAGAGCTTGCCTCGCTGAGGATGAAGATCAGCCGGGATTCTCGACAAGATCAATTCCTGGACCGACTTACTCTGCGCCGTACCAGCTATCGTGAGCCGCTGCCACAGCCTCATTGGTCGGCACATCGGACATCGGTTGAGAGATCTCCCAGAGATATCCGAACGGGTCGATGCACTCGAACACCCGATCGCTGTACGGCTCATTCCTCGTTGTCCGGGTCAAGTCGGTGAATGGATGGCTACGGACGTGGGGGACGTTCCCGCGGGAGCGTCTGCGCCGTAAACAATAGGGGTGGATTGGAGGTGTCAATGCGCCATGTCGTGTACTCGGTCGCGATGAGCCTTGACGGCCGTATCGCCGGCCCTCGAGGTGAGAGTGACTGGATCATCATCGATCCAGAGATCGATTTCAACGCCATGTTCGCCCGCTTCGACACCATCCTCATGGGACGAAAGACGTACGAGACGACGCGAACCAGCCAGGGCGGGTCGATGCCAGGCGTCGAGTCTTACGTCTTTTCCCGTATGCTCCGGCAAGCCGATTGCCGCGGCGTCACTGTCTCGGACGATCCGTCGCAGACGGTTTCGGCGCTGAAGGAGCAGTCCGGCAAGGACATCTGGCTTTTCGGCGGCGGGGTGCTCTTCGGCAGCCTGCTGGAGCTCGGGCTCGTCGACCGGGTTTCAGTCGCGATCATCCCCGCCCTTCTCGGCGGCGGTGTTCCTTTGCTGCCGGACGTGCAGCGCCAGACGCAGCTTCGGTTGCTCGAGCACCAGCTCTATGCCAAGACCGGCACGCTAACGCTGGAGTACGCGGTCACTCAGAAACAACGTCGAGCAAAGCAGCGCTCCTGACCGTTGATCGACCCGATAACCAGTGCGCTGTAGTTAACGGCCCGGTTAGTCGAGCTTGATCTCTCGCAGCGGATCACCGCCGTCAATGAACAGCTTTCCGCCGGCCACCAATGCAGCCTTAATGCGACGATGGGCCTGCTCACCGGCGCGCGGGTGGCGGCCGTCGAGCGCGCCGACCCTGATGGCAAAAGCCAGGTCGTAGGCTGCCTCCCCTGGTGCCAGCTCGAAATCTTCGGCTGCGACACACCGCACGCTCATCCGCCCCGCGGCGATCTCCGAAGCTGCGAGTCGTTCCACCTGGGCGACCCCCTTGGGCGATCGATCGATCACCAGTACGTGCCCATCACCGATCCGCTGGGCCACGGCCCGTGCCGCGGCACCAGGCGCACCGCCGATCTCGAGTACCCGCATGCCTTGTCGAAGCGGGAGGGCATCGACGATATCCGCAAGGCGTGGTGACAGCGACGACGTCATGTCGCTAGTCAGGCAAGCCTGCACGGACAAGCGTTAGAACTCGCCGTCTCGGACATACGGCTGGCTCCAGAGAATCACCTGGAGCAGGACGGCTTTGACCCAGGCCTGATGCATGGCCTCGACCTCCTCCGGAGTGGCGCCACCTTCGGCCAGGAATGGTTTCAGAGTGGTCGTAATCGGGATGAGCAGAGCGAGGACATAGCGCAGGGGAATGTGGTCCGCCGCTTGAACGCCGTCGGTGCGGTTCTTTCCCCTGCGAGTGTGTCGTACGCCGATCTCATGCTGGTAATCAAGCCAGTCTTGATCGAACTCGGCCCGGGCGGTGTCGATGATCCAACGCCCGAAGCGGCGCCGCACGGCCGCCAAGTACGCCTGGTTGGGTTGGCCGTCAGGGCCGGTGAAGGCAGCCAACAGATGTGGATTGGCACCAACGAAGCCATACCAGACATCGAGGATGGCCTCGACCTGCGGAGCAAGCAGGTCACTGGAGCGGCGCAGGGCCGCTCGGTCATCCTCGCCTAACAGCAGGGTCGCCTGCAGCAGCTCCAGTTCGTCGAGGCTAATCGGCGAGCGGGGTACGACGTCGGTCCCGTAGGTGTAGCCGGGGATGTCGGTCTCGATCATGGAATCCTCCTCGGGGTCGCGGTTGAAGATCGAAAAACCTCCCAGGTGTGAGCGGCCTGGTCGACGGGTGCGGGGCTGTGATCGGGACAGTCCAGGCGCAGCTCGCCGTCGCCAAAGGGGGCCTCGACGAAGGCGCAGTGATGCGGGCGGGCTGGATTGTCGTGCTGAAAGGGCTGAAAGAAGCGGCAGGACACGCACATGCGTGCGACTGGGATCCTTCCCTTCTCTTGAAGGGTGCGGATCATCGCGACGAGGGCACGCAGAAAGGTGGCTTGCTCGACGGGCGAGAGCGCGCCGACCGCCTCAAGCAGAAAATCGGGCCAAGCAGCGGCTGCGGCCGCCTCGCGATTGCCAGTCGGAGTCAGTACGACGACGACTCCGCGGCCGTCACCCGCTGTCGGTTGCTTGGCGACCAGGCCTTTGCGGTGCAGCGCAGTGACACTGTCGGAGACGGTCGCAGAAGTGACGCCGAGTTGTTCCGCGAGGGCGCGCAGACGCAGACCGTCGGGATTGGCTCGCAGCAAAGCCAACACCTGACCCTGGGTGGGGGTCAGTCCGCGCTCGCCGGCCTCCGCCCAGGCCTGCTGCTTGAGGGCAATGCCGATCTTGGCCAACCCGATCGTCACCCGCCGGTCCAGCGGCTCATCTGGCGGCAGCTGATCCTCAGCCGACATGGGCTTACTCTATAGGACTCCTAACGATCGGCACACGGGTGCTGGCGCTGGATGTACGCCCGCTGCAGAACGTTCTTCAGGAACGTTTCTGGCCCCCCAACCCTAGGAAACCGGTCACCAACCACCCGTATAAATCGATACAGCACTGTGGTGAGTGACCACTTTCCAAAGAAGGCGCCCAATCAGACTGCGACCAGCCACCAGTGCACTCGGACCGTCGTAGGGCGCGCGGATTCAGTTCAGTGCGCGGACTGACTCCGCGACCCGGGTCGCGCCGGATGGATGCAACATGATCGTGTAGTGATTAAGCTGCGGCACTTCGTCGATGGTGAGCGAAGGCAGTCGGCTGCGCCAGCGCACCAGAGCCTCCTCGGGATACAGCCCGGGCGGCTGGTCGAGCAACCCGCGTGACACCACCAGGAGCCGCGCCGGACGGGAGAAGCCGCCCAGCACGTCAGCCGTATCCGGATCTTGGAATTGCTCGCGGGCGTCCTGCATGACCGCCTGCGAGCACACCGAGGATCTCAGTTCCGGCGGGCTGCCCACCAGGTCGTAGTCCACATACTCGGCAACGGTGTCACTCCAGGCTTCTCGGAACGCAGGGTGAGCTTGCCAGAATCGGCGATAGGCGTCCCGGCTGGGGAACGTTTGCTGCAATCGCTGCAGGGCCGGACCGAGCGTCTGCTCGATGACCTGGTCCGCGTCGATTCCCACGGGCAGCGGGAAAGGTAGCCCTCCATCGACCAGCACCAGGCCCGAGACGAGATCCGGAAACCGCCTGACCAGCGCAGCCGCCACAAAGCCGCCCATCGAGTGGCCGACGAGCACCACCGGACCTCGCGCTGAGGCGGTGATCAGCCCTGCGACGTCCTCGGCGTGCCGCTCGATCCCCCACGGCCCCGGCAAGGCACGGCTGGCTCCCCTACCCCGAAGATCTGGAGCCAGCAGCCGGTGTCGGGGGAGCGCCTCGGCCAGCAGTGCGAAGTTACGGTGGTTGGCGGTGATCCCGTGGACCGCGACGACCGTCGTCGCGCCGGAGGGATTCCACTCTCCGCTGTGCAACCGGCCACCGTCGACCGCCGCACTGATCGACCGGTAGGCACTGCTCACTGAGCTGTCCACCCGCCATCCATGGTGTAGGAGGCACCGGTGACCATGGCCGCATCCGGACCGACCAGCCAGCCGACCAGGGCTGCGACTTCCTCGGGCTCGACCAGACGCTTGACGGCGTTGTGCGTCAGCATGATCGTTTCCAGTACCGCCGACTCCGCAAGCCGATGAACTCGGGCTTGGTCGGCGATCTGCTGCTCCACCAGCGGGGTACGGACGTAGCCGGGGTTGACGCAGTTGCTCGTCACACCGTGTGGACCACCCTCCAGCGCGGTGACCTTGGACAGACCCTCCAAGGCGTGCTTGGCGGTGACGTAGGCGGACTTGTAGGGCGACGCCCGCAGGCCGTGGACCGACGACACGTTCACTATCCGGCCGTACCCGCGGCCGTACATGTACGGCAGGGCCGACCGGATCAGCCGGAACGGCGCTTCGACCATGATCATCAACATCTTGTGGAACATGTCCGGATCCAGGTCCTCAATGGGGCTGACCCGCTGAATACCCGCGTTGTTGACCAGGATGTCCGCCTCAAGCTCGATGCCGCCCAGGGTTGCCGGCTCGCTGAGGTCCAGCTGCCACGCCTCACCTCCGGTTTCGGTGGCCACCGCCTGCGCCCCGGCCAGATCGAGATCAACGATCTGCACCGCGGCGCCTAGTGCGGCGAGCCGGCGGGCGATTGCGGCACCGATTCCACTCGCCCCGCCCGTGATCAATGCGGATCGGCCCTGCAGCCCTGATGCATCCTCCATGACTGACCTCATTACCCCGGCGAGACCTGTACGGCGCAGGCATCGTTGACTAGATAGACCAGCGGTCGGCCCTGCGGTTGTAGCGTCACGCTGTCTTTCTGCTCGTTCAGCTCGCCGATGTCCACGACGGTTCCGGCAGCGACGTCTCGCAACTCAAGAGCACATCGAGCATTGCCGTGGAAATCCTTGATTGTCACCGTGATCGTGGCTGGCGGCTCGAAGGCATCGGACGTACCCACTCCATCGACTACTGCCGGTAGCGTCAAACTTCCTGGGCCGGCTCGGCTGACCACCGTACAACCAGACTCAGCTGACCATCGGAATGTCCCAGCCTGGGGTATGAGGAATGATGCCGTCTCGTACACGGGGTAGCCGTTTGACCAGGTCTCATTCGTGTCCCTGTTCACCAGCGTGACGGTGCAGCCGTTGCTAGAGCCGTCGTTACGAACGACGAGCCGCCACGGTGCCTCCTCCGCGAATTCGTTACTCGCGGAAGGCTGCGCGCCATTGTTCTCGCGGGGCGTCCGCTCGTCCAGAACAAACTGGATGGTCACGTAGATGGCGAGAAGTGTCGCCAACGCGATACCGATCATCAGCAGGCGACGGGGCGTTCGGCTCCGACCTAAGTCGCTGACCTTCTTCCTCGGTCTCCCCTCATCACTGGCGG
>JAICEV010000004.1 GCA_025923975.1 Propionibacteriaceae bacterium | reverse complement strand
CGGCAACCTCCTCGTCGCTCGTGGGCTGAGTGTCTCTATGCAGAAGCTGGACCCGTATCTGAATGTCGATCCGGGGACGATGAACCCGTTCCAGCACGGCGAGGTGTTCGTCACCGAGGACGGCGCGGAAACCGATCTTGACGTCGGTCACTACGAGCGGTTCTTGAACGTCAACCTGTCCGGCGAGGCCAACATCACCACCGGCAAGGTCTATTCATCGGTGATCGCCAAGGAGCGGCGGGGCGACTATCTCGGTGACACGGTGCAGGTGATTCCCCACATCACCAACGAGATCAAGGAATCGATGATGGCCATGGGCGGGCCGGACATCGACGTAGTGATCCATGAGATCGGCGGCACCGTCGGCGACATCGAGTCCTTGCCGTTCTTGGAGGCGGCGCGGCAGGTGCGGCACGACGTCGGCCGGGAGAACGTGTTCTTCCTGCACGTCTCGCTGGTGCCCTACATCGGGCCGAGCGGCGAGCTGAAAACGAAGCCGACCCAGCATTCGGTCGCAGCCCTGCGCCAGGTCGGTATCCAGCCCGATGCCGTGGTGTGCCGCTCGGATCGCGACATCCCGGACTCTGTGAAACGCAAGATCTCCTTGATGTGCGACGTCGACGAATCCGCCGTGGTGGCAGCGATCGACGCACCGAGCATCTACGACATCCCAAAGGTGCTGCACTCGGAGGGTTTGGACGCGTACGTGGTTCGGCGGCTGGATCTGCGGTTCCGCGACGTGGATTGGACACGGTGGAACGACCTGCTGGATCGCGTGCACCACCCCAAGGAGGAGGTGACGGTCGCGCTGGTCGGCAAGTATGTCGATCTTCATGATGCGTACCTCTCGGTCTGTGAGGCGTTGCGGGCCGGCGGCTTCGCGAACCACGCCCGGGTCATGATTCGCTGGGTGCCGTCGGATGACTGCCAAACCCGCGAGGGCGCAGCACGGGTGCTCAGCGAGGTGGACGGCGTCGTCATTCCGGGCGGCTTCGGGATCCGCGGAGTGGAAGGAAAGGTCGGCGCCATCCGCTACGCCCGAGAGAATCAGATACCGATCTTGGGACTCTGCCTGGGTCTGCAGTGCATGGTGATCGAGGTCGCTCGCCACATGGCAGGCCTGGAGGGGGCCGACAGCAGCGAGTTCACCCCCGACACACCGCACCCCGTGATCGCAACAATGGCTGAGCAGATCGCAATCGTGAACGGTGGCGGCGATCTTGGTGGATCCATGCGGTTGGGTTCCTACCCAGCCGAACTGCTGCCTGGCTCGATCGTGGCTAAACGTTACGGACAATCCCATGTCGAAGAGCGGCACCGACATCGCTACGAGGTGAACAACACTTACCGCAGCCAGCTCGAGGAGGCCGGGCTAGTGATTAGCGGCACCTCGCCGGACTCCAAGCTGGTGGAGTTTATTGAACTGCCGAGCGAGATCCATCCTTACTTCGTCGCCACTCAAGCGCATCCAGAACTCAAATCGCGGCCGACTCGGCCACATCCCCTCTTCGTCGGGCTCGTTGAGGCGGCGCTGGACCGGAAGCTGGCAACCCGGCTTCCGGTGGACAACGATCTTCGATGATCATTCTCGGTCGCGACGAGCTGGCCGATGTGCCGCTCGCCTGGCCGGTGGCGTCCTCCACGGTGCTTGCTGAAGGCGCGATCACCAAATATGTGCAAGATCAAGTAAGAACTCCCGACGGCCACCTGATTACCCGCGAGTATCTCAAGCACCCTGGAGCTGTCGGGGTGATTGCGCTCGATGATCATGAACGGGTCGCGTTGGTGCGGCAATACCGACATCCGGTACGTCATCGGCTGATCGAGCCGCCTGCCGGTCTTCTCGATGTCGGCGGAGAGGATTATTTGCAGGCCATGCAGCGCGAGCTGGCGGAAGAGGCTGGTCTGGCGGCCGGAAGGTGGGCCGTGCTGATCGACCTGTTCACCACGCCAGGAATTCTCGGTGAGTCACTGCGCATCTATCTCGCCCGCGACCTGGAGGCGGTCGACGGCCCGGACGATTTCACCCTCGAAGGCGAGGAGGCACACATGGATGTCGTATGGGCCTCTCTTGACGATCTTGTCGAGGCGGTCCTCTACGGCCACCTGCATAACCCGACCGTTGTCTCGGGCGTTCTGGCCGCCTGGACTGCGCGGCAGCGGGACGGCTTCCTGAGCCTCCGCCCCGCGGATGCTGCCTGGCCCGCGCTTGAGTCGGTGCGAGAGGCGTCCCCTTTTGAAGAAAGTGGTCACGAACAACACTTCTGAATCGATTCAGCACTGTCGTAACTGACCACTTTCGGGGGTGGTGACCGTCACGCACTTAATCGTCGGGGCAAGGTGCACCGTCACCTGACCCGCTGGTTCCATTGAGCGTGGCATGATCAAATTGAGCGCCCAGGTCAGGAGGATCGGATGAGAGTCGGCGTACCCACTGAGGTCAAGAACCACGAGTATCGGGTCGCCATTACCCCAGCCGGGGTCCACGAGCTCACCAGGTCTGGCCACGACGTGCTCGTACAGGCCGGCGCGGGCACTGGTTCATCCATTACCGATGACGAGTTCGTAGCCGCCGGCGCCAAGATCGCCTCCGGCGCGGAAGACGTCTGGCAGGACTCGGAACTGATCTTGAAGGTTAAGGAGCCGATTCCCATCGAGTACGACTCGATGCAGCCAGGACAGGTGCTCTTCACCTATCTCCATCTGGCAGCCAGCCGGGAATGCACACGGGCACTGCTGGGACGAAAGGTCACCGGCATTGCGTACGAGACGGTGCAGCTAAGCAATGGCACATTGCCACTGTTGGCGCCGATGAGCGAGGTAGCCGGTCGTCTCGCGCCCCAGGTTGGGGCTTATCACCTGATGCGGCAAGGCGGCGGTCGAGGCACCCTGATGGGCGGGGTTTCCGGCGTCTACGCAGCCAAGGTAGTGGTGATAGGGGCCGGCGTTTCGGGCATGAACGCCGCGGCGATCTCGCTCGGCATGCAGGCCGAGGTGCTGTTGCTGGATCGCAATATCGACAAGCTGCGGGAGGCGGACCGGATCTACCAGGGTCACCTGCAGACCGTTGCCTCGAACGCGTACGAGGTGGAGCGGGCTGTGTTGGACGCCGATCTGGTGATCGGTGCGGTGCTGGTCCCGGGGGCCAAGGCGCCGACGTTGATCAGCAATGAGTTGGTGTCCCGAATGCGTCCTGGCAGCGTGCTGGTCGACGTCGCCATCGACCAAGGCGGCTGCTTTGAAGACAGCCGGCCGACCACTCATGCTGAGCCGACCTTCCGAGTACACAACTCGGTCTTCTATTGCGTGGCCAATATGCCGGGCGCGGTGCCCCATACCTCGACCTATGCGCTGACCAACGTCACGCTGCCGTACGCGCTGAGTCTGGCGAACAGCGGCTGGCGTGAGGCGCTCAGAGCGGATCCCGCGCTGGCGCTTGGGCTGAATACCCACGACGGCGCCATCACCAATGGCCCGGTTGCCCAGGCGCATGGGCTGGAGCATAGGGAGCTGGCCGACGTCCTCGGCTGACCCCGCCACGATGGCGGGACTTATCCAGAGCTACCTGGACCATCTCACGGTCGAGCGGGGGATGTCCCGCCACACCCTCGCCGCATATGGTCGCGACCTACGTCGCTACGCCGGCTACTTGGCCGAGCTCGGCATCACCGATCCGTGCCAGGTCACCAGTGCGATGATCTCCAGTTACGGGGCACGGTTGCGCGAGGGCAAAGCCGCGCCAGATGGCGCCGGCTGGATTGAGGCGCCGCTGGCGAGTGCGAGTGCCGCCCGGGCCGTGATTGCGGTACGCAGTTTGCACCGCTTCGCCGCTGCCGAAGGACTGACCACCGAGGATCCGGCGCGGAGCATCCGACCATCGAAACCTCCAAGGCGGCTGCCCAAAGCCTTGAGTCTGGAGCAGGTGCAGGCCATGCTCGCCGTACCGACGACTGACACCGAAGTTGGCCTCCGTGACGCCGCGCTGCTGGAGTTGCTCTACGGCACGGGCATCAGGATCTCCGAGGCGGTCGCGCTGGACGTGGATGACGTCGAGCGATTGGTCCGGACGGATGCAGAGCGAGCACCCGGACTGCGGGTTCTGGGCAAAGGGAGCAAGGAACGCATCGTCCCGGTCGGCTCTTACGCCCGGGCGGCACTCGACGCCTACCTGGTGCGCGGCCGGCCGGTGCTCACAGCGCATGGTCGCGGCACTCCGGCATTGTTCCTGAACACCCGGGGCGCACGGTTATCCAGGCAGAGCGCCTGGGCAGTCCTGCGGTTAGTGGCTGAAAGGGCCGGCATCACGACCGACGTGTCACCGCACACGCTGCGGCACTCGTACGCGACGCATTTGTTGGATGGGGGAGCAGATGTCCGCGTGGTACAAGAGCTGCTTGGCCATGCGTCCGTTACCACAACACAGATCTACACGCTGGTAACCATCGAACACTTACGGGAAGTCTTCCTCACTTCACACCCTCGCGCGTATTAGTGTCGTGTCGACAAAGTTGCTTGGAGGAGGCAGGAGTGCAGGAACTCCACGGGGGCGGCGAGGTTCCGCCCAACGCTGTGGCATCCTCGCACAGCGTTGTGGCCGACCTCACCGACGAGCACCATCTCGACACGAGTGACCTGGAGTCACTGTTACGGGCGGACCAACAGGAAGGCGTGGATCAGGAATATGTCGTGCCTGCTCCGCCAAATGGCATAGCGCAACCTGTCGAACGCGAGCCCATCATCGGCCCTACTGGCCGACCTTGGCCGGACTTACCGACGCCGACGCCGCTGACCGAGCATGGACCCGCTCTCATCATCGCGATGTGCAATCAGAAAGGCGGCGTAGGGAAGACCACAACGACGATCAACCTCGGCGCCGCGCTGGCAGAGTACGACCGGCGCGTGCTCCTGGTGGACTTCGACCCCCAGGGGTCGCTCTCAGTCGGTCTGGGCGTCAATCCACACACCCTTTCCTTGAGTATCTATAACCTGCTGATGAGCCGGGACCACTCCATCGATGAGGTGATCGGCGAAACCAACGTTCCCGGTCTGGACATCTTGCCCAGCAACATCGACTTGTCCGCGGCCGAGATTCAGTTGGTCTCGGAGGTCGCCCGAGAGCAGACCTTGATTCGCATACTGGAGTCGGTCAGGGGCCGGTACGACGTGATCCTGATCGACTGTGCTCCCTCGCTCGGCCTCTTGACCATCAACGCATTGACCGCAGCCGATCGCGTGATCATGCCGCTGGAGTGTGAGTTCTTTGCACTGCGCGGGATTGCCTTGCTGACCGACACGATCGCCAAGGTGCAGGACCGGCTCAATCAGCGGTTGGAGATCTTGGGGATTCTCGGCACGATGTACGACCCGCGTACGCTGCACAGCCGTGAGGTGCTCGAACGAGTGGTGGAGGCCTTCGGGGAGCAGGTCTTCCATACGGTCATCCGGCGCACCGTGAAGTTCCCGGAGACGACCGTGGCGGGCGAGCCGATCACCACCTACGCCCCGACATCACCAGGAGCTGAGGCGCACCGCAGCCTGGCTCGTGAGGTGCTCGCCAGATGTCGGGTCAGGTAGGCGTGGGCCTGGCTGCAGCCTCGTACCCAACGGAGCCGGTCAATCGCCGTGGCTCGGGCCGGATCCGCCACGAGGAAAAGATCACCGTTTATGTCAGCGCCGAGGAACTATTGGCGCTTGAGCAGGCGAGACTCACCCTGCGTGCGCAGTACGGCATGGCAGTCGACCGTGGGCGGATAGTCCGGGAGGCCATCGCGGCCGTGCTTGCGGATCTCGAGGCGAGCGCCGACGACTCCGAGCTGGTCCGCAGGCTGTCCACGTCGTGACTCCTTCTTTGTCGGCTGAGGCAGACCGGGAAACAGGCTTTGAGGTTCATCTGGACAACTTCGACGGCCCGTTTGACCTGCTGCTCCAGCTGATCTCGCGGCACAAGCTCGACATCACCGAGGTCGCTTTGTCCAAGGTGACCGATGAGTTCATTGCCTATATCAAGGCGGCGGGCGAAGGCTGGGATCTGGACCAGACGAGCCAGTTCATGGTGGTAGCCGCCACATTGTTGGACCTCAAGGCGGCGCGGCTGATTCCCTCGGGCGAGGTCGAGGATCCCGAGGACCTGGCCTTGCTGGAAGCACGTGATCTGCTGTTCGCGAGGCTGTTGCAGTATCGCGCCTTCCAGCGCGTAGCTATTTATGTCGCTGCGACCCTGGAGGCGCAGGGTCGGCGTTTTCCCCGTGAGGTCGGGATGGAGCCACGCTTCGCCCGGCTGATGCCTGAGATAACAATCCCGATCAGCCCTGCCCGGCTCGCTGCGCTGGCCGCCAAGGCGATGGCACCGAAGCCGGCCAACGTTTTGTCGCTGGCGCACATGCATGCCCCGGTCGTGAGTGTTCGAGAGCAGGCCGCGATTGTGGTCGACCGATTGCGGCAGCAACGCGCCATGACGTTCCGGGCGCTGACCCACGACTCGTCCAGCATGTTGACCACGGTGGCGCGATTCCTTGCACTGCTTGAGTTGTTCCGCGACGGCGCCGTCGCGTTCGAGCAGCTGACCCCGCTGGGAGAGCTGACGATCCGGTGGGCTGGTGCGGATGACGCAGAATGGGCCATCTCCGATGAATTCGACGAAACTTCCGACACAACGGAAATGGACCAATGAACGACCACAACCCCGACTTGTCAGCGTCTGAGGTCGCTATGGCAACCACCGACGCTGACAACTCGGTGAATGTGGCGGGAGCGCTGGAAGCGCTGTTGCTGCTGGCTGCCGAACCGGTGACCGAGTTTGAGCTGGCGCAGGCGGTCGGCGTGCCTGAGTCGGTCGTCTCCGACACGCTGGCGGAGTTGGTCGCCTTCTACGACGAGACCGGGCGAGGCTTCGAGCTCCGGCAGGTCGGTGGCGGGTGGCGGTACTACACCCGCGAGGAGTACGCCGACATGATCACCCGATACGTTGTGGAAGGTCAGCAGTCGAAACTGTCGCAGGCGGCCTTGGAGACGCTGGCGGTGGTCGCCTACACCCAACCCATCTCCCGTGGCCGGGTGTCTGCCGTTCGAGGGGTCAACGTCGACGGCGTCATGAGAACCCTGCTGACCCGTGGCCTCATCGAGGAGGCCGGTCATGATCAGGAGTCCGGTGCTGTGCTGTTCGCCACCACCAGCTACTTCCTGGAACGGATGGGCTTGAAGTCGCTGGACGACTTGCCGCCGCTGGCCCCGCAACTGCCTGATGTGGACGAACTGGAGGCAGAGCTGGGACAGCTGGCGACCGCGGCGAACTCGGATCACGTTGTTGCGGAGCCTGCCGATCTGGCGTCGGATCCTGTCCACGAGCCGCCTCAGTGACCGAACCTGCCGTGGGCGTACGCCTCCAGAAGGTTCTCGCCCAAGCCGGCATCGCCTCGCGTCGCGCGTGCGAAGCCTTGATCAGCGAGGGCCGAGTTGAGGTGAACTCCGAGGTCGTCTTCGAGCAGGGTCGAAGGGTCGATCCGGAGCGTGATGTGATCCGAGTCGATGGCGCCCGTATCCCGCCGCCGCGCCGGCATCGATACCTGGCACTGAACAAGCCTCGCGGTGTGGTGGCCACAATGAACGATCCGGAAGGCCGACGTAGCGTCGCTGATCTGCTGGCCGAGCCTGCCGGTGGACGCACCGGAGATTCCGGGACGCGCGTTAAGAACGAGCGGATGTTCCACGTCGGCCGGCTGGACACCGACACCGAAGGTCTGTTGATCTTGACCAACGACGGCGATTTCGCACATCGGCTGGCGCACCCTTCGTACCAGGTGCCGAAGACCTATATCGCCGAGGTCGCCGGGACCGTCAAGGAGCAGACCGTCAGGCGGCTGCGCCGCGGTATCACCTTGGAGGATGGACCGGTGCGGCCGACCTCGGTCAAGATCGTGTCGACGGCTGGTGACAAGACCCTTCTCAAGATCACATTGCAGGAGGGTCGGAATCGCATCGTGCGCCGTACGATGGAAGCGGTCGGCCATCCGGTCCGCCGGCTGTCGCGGATCGGAATCGGACCGGTCCGGCTCGGGAACCTGAAGGTCGGGGAGTACCGGGAGCTGACCCGCGAGGAGCTCGGTGGGTTGCTGGACCTGACCGGTGGCTGAGTTGGCGGGGGACTGACCGCGCAGGGCGGAGGAGGGCAGTGGACCGCAGAATTTTCGGACTTGAGACGGAGTATGGCGTCGCGTGCACCTCAGGAGGCACGCGACGGCTGACTCCGGACGAAGTGGCGCGCTATCTCTTCCGCCGCGTCGTGACATGGGGACGTAGTAGCAACGTCTTCCTCCGCAATGGATCTCGGATCTACCTCGATGTCGGCTCGCATCCGGAGTACGCGACAGCCGAGTGCGACGATCTCGTCCAGCTCATCAACCACGACCGCGCCGGCGAGCGGATCCTGGAGGACCTGATCGTCGACGCCGAACATCGGCTGGCGAGCGAGGGCATTACCGGCGACATCTACCTGTTCAAGAACAACACCGACAGCCACGGCAATTCCTATGGCTGCCACGAGAACTACTTGATCTCGCGGATCGGGGACTTCTCAAAGATCACCGACGTGCTGGTTCCATTCCTGGTGTCGCGGCAGTTGATTTGCGGTGCTGGCAAGGTGTTGCACACAGCGCGCGGGGCGGAGTACAGCGTCAGCCAGCGCGCCGAACATATCTGGGAAAGCGTCTCGTCGGCGACCACCCGTAGCCGACCGATTATTAACACCCGGGACGAGCCGCATGCGGATCCGGAACGCTATCGCCGGCTGCACGTCATCGTCGGTGACTCGAACATGAGCGAGACGACCACGCTGCTTAAGGTGGGCAGCGCCGAGCTGGTGCTGCGGCTCATTGAGGCTGGCGTCCCGATGCGGGATTTCACGCTGGAGAACCCGATCCGTGCCATCCGGGATATGAGCCGCGATCGGACCGGACAGGTGAGAGTCGCACTATCCAATGGCAGGCGAGTGTCGGCTCTCGAGCTGCAGACCGAGTACTACGAGAAGGTGTCTGAGTTCGTGCGACGGGAAAGCCTGGGCACGCGGATCGTCGATCGGGTGCTCGACCTGTGGGAGCGGACATTGCGAGCGGTCGCTGAGGACAAACTCGCGCTCATCGACACAGAGATCGACTGGGCGATCAAGCTAAAGCTGCTCGATCGCTACTCGACCAAGCACAAGTTGGGCTTTGCCGATCCGCGGATTGCGCAGCTCGATCTGGCGTACCACGACATCCGACGCTCCCGCGGGGTCTTCTCCTTACTGGAAGGCCGCGGCTTGGCGGTCCGTGTTACCACCGACCCGGCGATCTTTCGTGCCAAGGCGGTGCCACCTCAGACCACGCGGGCCAAACTCCGGGGAGACTTCATCCGTGCGGCGCAGGAGGGCCGTCACGACTACACGGTCGACTGGGTACACCTGAAGCTGAATGACCAGGCGCAGCGCACGGTGCTCTGCAAGGATCCGTTCGTAGCGACCGACGACCGGGTGGAGCGCTTGATCGCCTCTATGCGCAGTTAGGCCGTGCCCTTCGACAGGCTCATGGCACATATGTGGGCTGAGCTAGTCGAAGCCCAGCAGCCCGTGCTCTTCGACAGGCTCAGGGCCTTCACGGGTTAAGCCTGTAACCTTCTCCGGTGCCTTCTTCTCCGATCAGGGCCGCCATTGTTCTTGGGCTGGCCGCATCGCTGCTGTTTCTGTCTGGATGCGGCGATGACGAACCGGCCGCCGATGCTGCTTCTCCCACTCCTGCGGCGGCGCCGACCTCAGCCAGTCCGTCTGCCTCGCAGACGCCGACACCGACGCCAAAGCCCAAGCAGGTGAAAGCTTCGAATAACTTCGACAAGGTCACGGTCACAGGCGGCTACGGGAAGGAACCCAAGGTCAAGGTTGATGCGCCCTGGGCAATCGACAAGACCAGGTCCGAAGTGCTGGATGCCTCCAACGGGCCGGTGATCTCAGAAGGGCAGAGCGTCGAGGTCAACTACTACGGAGTGAACGGGCGAACCGGCAAGAAATTCGACGAGTCATTCAGTACCGGGCAGCCGGTTGCCTTCAGCCTGGCGCAGGTCGTTCCCGGATTCAGCCAGGGACTCGCCGGGCAGCGTAAGGGCAGCCGCGTTCTCATTGCCATGCCGGGCAAGGACGGCTACGACCCGATGGGTGGCAACCCCCAAGCTGGCATTGAGGTCGGTGACACGCTCATCTTCGTTGTCGATCTGGTTGACGTACAGCTTGCTGGCCCGGAGGGCAGCGCGGTTCAGCCCAAAGCAGGGCTTCCGACGGTGACCGAAACGGGTGGTAAGCCCGAGATCACCATCCCGGAATCCGCTCCGCCCAGCTCCCTCGAGGTGCAGCCGTTGATCAAGGGCGAGGGTAAGAAGGTCGGCGCGAACGACATCGTCACCTTCAATTACGTCTGGGTGCGATGGAGTGACGGCAAGGTATTGGAGGAGTCGTACGGCGGCAAACCGGCCAACGCTCCGCTATCCGGGCTGCTGCCCGGAATGGTCAAGGGTCTGGAGGGCCAGACGGTGGGGAGCCGAGTGCTGCTTGTCATCCCGCCCGCCGATGGCTACCCGGACGGCAATGCCACGCCGTCGATCAAGCCCGGCGAGACGCTGGTCATGGTCGTCGATCTGCTCTTTACGCAGAGTCAATAGGGCTGGGTGACGGGCCGATCAGCGTTGTGGCGTGGCGGCCCGCTGCGGCTGCGGCGAGGAAGTAGCCGGGATCAGCGTCCAGGCCGCGGCCCATACTCGAAAGCTCGAACGGCGACGCTGCGAGAACTGTTCTCAGACCGGCGAGGTCGACCATGATCAGCCGATGCTGGGACAGCTGGCGCACCCCGGCGGCAACAGCGCTAGCCAGCGCAGCCATGGCAGGGGAGCCATCGCCGGCCAAGTCCGGCACGGCGATATCGGCCTGGCAGAGCGCAACTCGGCCGTAAGCCGTCAGGCTGTGATGGGAGACCCCGCGGTGCCGCTCACGTGGGTCGGCGCCCGAGATCCGCAAGGTTCCGACCGGGCGGCCGCGCAGGACGGCGGCAGCATTGATGGCCTCTCCCGCATTGACACCAGAAAAACCCCAGCGAGTGCCGGTGCCGAGATTGCCCGGCCCCTGGCTCACTACAACGATTTCAGCATCGAGCGCGAGCCGGGCCGCCAAGAGACCGGAATGGAGGCTGACTGCCTCAAGATCACCACCGAAGGCCTGTCCCACCGTCACCGTTCCGGCCAGCAGGCCGCTGGCCCGCAACTCCGCCACCGAACGGGAGAAGGCGAGCGGCAGCGCCCCTTGATCACTCATGACGTAGACCACCCGAGTGCCGGGACGGTCGTTTTCGATGGCCAGCAGCACGGGCGTCAGGGCTGAGTGCAAGTCGGCGACAACGACCGGCATTCCGTCGATCGAGTCGGCGTCGGCCAGCAGTTCATGGTGCGCTGAGCCCTGCTCATCGGCTCCCGCGACCATGGCTTGCAGCGGCAGGTAACGCGCCTTCACGAGGTGCCCGCTCGGCTGCGGCGGTTGCGCAGCCACCTTGCCTTCGGCGTCCAGGACAGCGATGACCAGGGCGTAGCCACCGGTGCCGAGGCCGCGTTCCAGTGCTGCGACATTCATCAGGACCCGATCACCGACGGCCGGGGCAGCCATCAAGTCGGTATAAGCGAGGGCAGCCACCTCCGAGGCTGAGGTGGCGTCACGGCGTGCCACGCTGAGCTCTACGGCGCCCTTCCACCGACCGCGCACATCGGTAACCGTCCCGTCAGCCCAAATGATCACGTGCCGACACTATTCGACCGGTCGCGCTGTTGTCGGCGGCCTGGTTCGATGCGGCCGTGCGGATGACCAACTTCAGCGATCGGCCACCACACCGCTGTGCTGGAGCAAGGCGCGGCTTCCCGGGGGAGCGGCTTCCCGGATCTTGGGTCGTTTGCGATCACACGCGTCAAGAGGACCCGGTGTCTGCTCGCATCTTGGGTCGTCTGTGATCACAGTCGCCAAAACGGGCCCGGGAGGTGGCGCGTAGGCAGCACTGCTACTCGGTTCAGGCCTTAGGGATGACGACCCATGGACCGCGCGGAAGGCGTTCCGGATCGAAGCGCTGGAGCAATATCCCGGGCGTGACGCCTTCGCCGGGCGATGCCAGGTCCAACGACACCGCGATAAGGCCGAGGACGGAGCTTGGCCCCATGCCCAGCGCAGCCAGATCGGGGAGCGTGACGGCTCCGTCTCGCTTGGCCAGCCGTCGCCCTTCCGCATTCACCGCCAGCGGTACGTGCGCGTAGGTCGGCGGGGAACATCCCAACAACGCAGCGAGAAAGGCCTGGGTAGCGGCCGCTGGGAGCAGATCGTCGCCGCGTACGACTTGATCAACGCCGGAGAACGCATCGTCGACAACTACCGCCAGGTTGTAGGCAGGGGTTCCGTCGTTGCGCCGCAGTACGACATCGTCAACCTCCGCTGTGATGTCGCCGTGCAACAGATCGTGCACAGTCTGTACGGCGCCATCGGCGCGCAGCCGGAGCGCAGGTTGCCGCCGCAGCCTGCGCTCAATCCGGTCTGCCTCGGTCAGATTTCGACAGGTGCCCGGATAAGGAGCCACGCTTCCGTGCGGTGCCGATGCCGCCTCCGCGATCTCCCGGCGGCTGCAGAAACATTCGTAGGTTCTGTCCGCCAACGTGATCAGCGCATCCTGATATGCGGCGAGCCGCTGGGACTGCACAACGGGCTTGCAGTCGAAGGTGATTCCCAAGGCGGCGAGGTCACCCAACTGTTGCTCGCCCATTCCAGGCCGAACCCTGGCCGTGTCGAGGTCCTCAATTCGCAGCAGGAATCGGCGGCCCGTCGATCGCGCGAAGAGCCAGGCAAGCAGCGCCGTCCGCAGGTTTCCGACGTGTAGTTCAGCGGTCGGGCTCGGTGCGTAGCGGCCCGCGCCGGTCCCGCTTCGAGATGTCGAGCGGTCATCTGTGGAAGCGCCCGCGAAGCTGCCCGGCATGTCAAACATCTGCTGGTACCGTGCTCATCGAGCCTCCGGTGAGAAAGTGATCGCACGCAATGGCACCCCGCAAGACCGAGAGAATTCTCAACCTCACCATCTGCTTGTTGGTATCGGGCCGCTATCTTCCCAAGAGCCGCATTCGCGAAGCGGTCGAGGGTTACCACAATCTCAGCGACGCCGCGTTCGAGCGGACTTTCGAGCGCGACAAGGACGAGCTGCGGTCGTTGGGGGTGCCGATCGAGGTCGGCAGCTTCGACCCGCTTTTTGATGACGAGCCGGGCTATCGGATCCTCTCCACGGAGTTTGCGTTGCCGGCGGTCGATCTGGACGCTGAGGAAGCCGCAGTGGTGGGAGTCGCGGCGCGAGTCTGGCGGCACGCGAGCATGGCCGAGTCGACGAGAAGCGCTATCGCCAAGCTGCGTGCTGCCGGCGTAGAGCCGGATGCCTCGCAGCTTGCTTCTCTGGAGCCATCGGTGCAGGCATCCGAGCCGGGATTCGAGGTGTTGTGGAACGCCGTGCTCGACCGTGCCCGGGTGAGCTTCACCTACCGCGACGGTAGCCCGCGCACACTCGAACCGTGGGGTCTGACCTCGTTCAAGGGCCGTTGGTACGTGATAGGTCGAGATGTGGACCGGGCGGCCACCCGGATGTTCAAGCTGTCGCGGATGACCGATCTGCCCAGGAGGGTCTCGCGAGCCGCAGCGTACGAGGTTCCGGACGATCTCGACCTGCGCAGGCTGGCCCGCTCCCTGGCCCCGCGTGCGCCCACCGAGACAGCGGTGCTTGGCATTCGTATCGGCAAGGCGCCGGCTCTGGCTCGCCGCGGCGAACCGGCCACCTCCGATGTCAAACTTCCAGCCGGTTTCGCCGTATACGCCGTCGGTTTCGGTGACCTTCACTCAGCCGCCGAGGAGATCACCCAGTACGCCGCCGATGTTGTGGTATTGGAGCCCGCCGAACTGCGGGAACTCGTCGTTCGCGGCCTTACCGCTGTCGCAGAATCGGTGGCTGCGGCATGACTTCTCGAGCACAGGTACGACGGCTGCTCAGCCTCGTTCCCTACCTAAGCGAACACGACGGCATCGCCATGACCGATGCCGCCGCGGCATTCGGGATCAGCGTCAAGACGCTGCGCGAGGATCTCAGCGTGCTGTGGATGTGCGGCATGCCAGGCCTCACTCCTGGCGACCTGATCGATATCGACATGGATGCCGTTGACGGCGAGGGGGTGATCCACCTCAGCAACGCCGATTACCTCACCCGGCCATTGCGGCTGTCGGCCGACGAGGCACTCGCACTGGTTCTCGCACTGCGTACGCTGCGCGAGATCGCTGGGCCCGGTAAGCGCGATGCAGTCGACCGGGCCTTGAAAAAGTTAGAGGCCGCCGCGGGAAACCTGCCAGCCACCGATCAGGCCACAGTCGCGGTTACAGCTGCCCGGGACGACATACAGGCACGGGTGAACGACGGGCTGCAACGAGGCAAGCGGCTGGACCTCACCTACGACGTCGCTTCGCGGGCGGAGACGACTAGACGGATGGTCGACCCTCTGCGAGTCTTCGTGCTTGACGGTTACGGCTATCTCGAGGCCTGGTGTTACAACGCCAGAGCGTTACGGACCTTCCGACTCGACCGAATCGCAGCGGTAGAGGTCACTTCGATCGATGTGGCGCCGCACGAGGTTGAGCTCAAGGATCTGTCGACGGGATGGTTCGAGGCGCTCAAGGACGCTCCGCTGGTCACTCTGGAGCTGCAACCCTCCGCGGCCTGGATAGCGGAGTATTACCCGACCGAGGCGATCACGCCTCGCCCCGGCGGGGGCCTCATCGTCTCGCTACACGTAACAGATCCGGCCTGGTTACGCAGCCTGCTGCTGCGACTGCAGGGAGAGGCGCGGGTGCTGTCCCCCGACGGTGCCGGGCACTCGGCTGCTGAGGCGGCGCGCGAGGCCCTTGATCAATACGCGGTGCTGCTCGGCACGACTGCCGGCGTGTGAGGCCGACGCTCGAGTCGCGTGCCTGGACCGCGCAGGGTCATGCCTGGTCGGGCGATATAGGGTGCTGGGATGGTGTGGGTGATCGTCTTCGGGGGCATCGCACTCGCGGGGCTCGTGATGCTGATTTCCTATGCGGTTTGGCTCGCCCACAAAGCTAGCGACGTCTGGAGTGAGGTCAATGTGCTGGCGGGGAGGGCCGATCAGTTGGCGCAGCTGCTTGGGCAGATCCAAGTGCCAGAACCTGTTTTCCAGCCGGACTGGTCCAGCGATCGCACGATCTATGCACAGATCGACGACGCATCGGCGACGTAGGATGACTCCGAAGCACCCCCCACATGCTGGCAATGGGTGCAGGAAAGAGGAATCATGACTCCGCTTGTACTTGGTCTTGGTGTCCCGGAGCTGCTGATCATTCTGGCAGTCGTACTGCTGCTGTTCGGCGGTGCGCGCTTGGCGGGCTTGGGCAAAAGCACGGGGCGTGCGCTTAGAGAGTTCAAGGAAGAGACCAAGGGTCTCAAATCCGATGACAGCCAGCAGCAGCCACTGGCCAACCCAGGGCTCGGCGCAAGTGCGCCGACGTCCTCGGAGTATCAGCAGCCGCCGCAGGCGAGCACATCAACCCCGCCGCCGGCCAACACATCAACACAGCCGCCGAGCGGCGCCACCTATCAGCAGCCGCCGCGGCCCAACCAAGATCCTTCCGGCACTGATCTGCGCAACGACGCCTGACCGTACCCCTAAGCTGCCGTGTCTTTGACGATCAAGGGCCGGCCAATCCACTTCAGCTTGAAGTGGCTCAAGCCGCCGCCAGC
The DNA here is from genome assembly GCA_025923975.1 of Propionibacteriaceae bacterium. GTDB lineage: Bacteria > Actinomycetota > Actinomycetes > Propionibacteriales > Propionibacteriaceae > Microlunatus. The sequence continues at coordinate 12,985 of JAICEV010000004.1, read as the reverse complement.
ACCACCAGACGGCACCATGACCCTCTTCGAGCATCTGCGAGAGCTTCGGTACCGGCTGGTTGTCTCAATCCTCGCAATCATCGTCGGCATGGTCGTCGCGTGGTTCTTTCGCTACGACCTGCTGGATATCCTGCAGCGGCCGTACTTCCAGGCCATTGAGGCACTAAAGGCGAAACATCCAGACGCGAATACTTCGTTGGTCAACATCAATTTGACCTCGCCACTCACACTGTCGCTGAAGGTCTCGGCACTCGCCGGAGCAATCGTCACCGCACCCTTCTGGCTTTATCAGCTCTGGGCTTTTGTGGTCCCTGGCCTGCTGGCGAAGGAAAAGAAGTGGGCACTGATCTTCATTGCCGCCGCCACCCCAATGTTCGTGGGCGGCGTAGTTGTCGCCTACTTTGTCTTGCCCAAGGCGATTACGGTGCTGCTGAGCTTCACTCAGTCCGGAGTGACCAACCTGCAGGACATCAACGCCTATCTGTCCTTCCTGCTGCGCCTCATGATCGTTTTTGGCATTGGTTTCCTGATCCCCCTCATCGTGTTGATGTTGAACATCGTGGGAGTGATCACGGCCAAGCAGATGGCGAAGTACCGGACTCTGGTGATCTTCGGCACTTTCGTGTTCGGCGCTGTGGCCACGCCGTCCACTGATCCGTTTTCGATGCTTGCCGTAGCCGCGCCTATGGCACTGCTGTTCGTCGGAGCAGAGGTGATCGCGCACATCCTCGATCGCCGGAAGGCCCGCCGCGCCGCGCTGGCGGGTGACGATCTGCTGATCCGGGGGAGCGTCGACAAGGACAAGGCTTTGCGGGAGCTCTCCCAGGGCAGTGACGACCAGCTCGACTCGCCGGGGTGAGTCGCCAGATCAGGCTGGTGGTCAACCCATCGGCCGGAAAAGGTCGTGCTCTGGAGCTGCTGCCAGAGGTCGCCGGCACGTTACGTGATGGGGGCGTGAGCCTAGAGATCCTGCTGAGCCGTGATTTCGCCGAGGCGCAGTCGATGGCCCGACGTGCTATCGGAGACGGCGTGGACGTGCTCGCGGTGATGGGCGGCGACGGGATGATGCATCTCGGCGTCAATACCTCGGCGACGGCGCATCTGTCCGGTGGCAGCCGGACAACGCTGGGCCTGATTCCTGCCGGATCCGGAAACGACCTGTGCCGCGGTATCGGGCTGGACCCGCAAGATGCTGTCGCAGCGGCGGCCGTCATCGCGGCTGGCTATAGCCGAGCTATTGATCTTGCACGGGTGGGCGACACCTATGTGGGCGCGGTGCTTGCCACTGGTTTTGACGCCCTGGTCAATCGCCGGGCCAACCAGATGCCGTGGCCCAAGGGCTCGACTCGGTATGCGTTGGCCGTAATGGCGGAGCTGCGGGTTTTCTCGCCTTTGCAGTATCGGTTGACTCTCGACGGCGAAGTGCGCGAGCAGGAGGCGATGCTGGTAGCCGTCGGCAATACCAGCTCATACGGCGGAGGCATGCGGATCTGCCCCACGGCTGACCCCTACGACGGCCTGCTCGATGTCACGATCATTCATCCAGTCGGGCGGCTGAAGTTGCTACGGCTGTTCCCGGAGACGTACTCGGGACGGTTCGTCCGGGATCCCTGTGTCGAGCAACTCCGGGTTCGCGAGGTGGTCGTCGAGGGGGCTGGATTGGTCGGCTTCGGCGATGGCGAGATGGTCGGCGCAGCGCCGCTGCGAGTCTGCTGTGTGCCCCGGGCGCTTCCGGTGTTCATCCCGAACGGCTAGTCGCACGCGTGCCGGAATGTGAGTCCGAGCGGGGTAATTTGGGCCGCATCATGGCCGAACCCTCGATCGACCCCGAAGCGCCGAGTCCCGCGGAGGCGTACGCGAGGTTCCGTCAGAAGCAGGCGTCGCCATTGCTGGCCGCCTTTGCCGACGGCTACGGGTTTGTTTTCGATGACTACCAACGTGAGGCGTGCGCGCACATCGAGGCGGGCTCGGGCGTGCTCGTCGCGGCGCCAACGGGAGCGGGCAAGACCATCGTGGGTGAATTCGCGGTCTTCCTTGCGCTTGAGAACGGCCGGAAGTGCTTCTACACCACCCCGATCAAGGCGCTGTCGAACCAGAAGTATGCCGACTTGGTACGGCGCCACGGCGCCGGCAGCGTTGGGCTGCTTACCGGTGACACATCGGTCAACTCAGAGGCTCCGATTGTGGTGATGACCACCGAGGTGCTGCGGAACATGATCTATGCGAGGTCAGCCACGCTGGCAAACCTCGGCTACGTGGTGCTGGACGAAGTGCACTACTTGGCTGACCGCTTTCGCGGCGCCGTCTGGGAGGAAGTGATCATCGGGCTCGCTGATTCCATTCAGCTGGTGGCGCTCTCGGCAACGGTGAGCAACGCCGAGGAGTTCGGCGAGTGGCTGTCAGAGGTGCGCGGCGATATGGCGGTCGTCGTGTCGGAGCGCCGGCCCGTACCGCTGTATCAGCATGTCTTGGTCGGCCGCACCCTCTACGACCTGTTCGCCGAACTCGCACCCACCGCCCGTGAGCTGCCCGGAGAGGGCAAGGTCGACGTCAATCCTGCGCTGATCAAGATTGCCCGAGAGGAGTCGAGATTCGTCCGGGACGACGCTCGACGCCCGCGCGGCAAGAGTGGGCGTGGCAGGCGCACGGTGAGCTACGGCAGCGGCGCCTACGGCGGTCCCGCGCACCGCTCTCGCTATGGTGGCGCTGGCCGTCGGCCGCACATTCCAAGCCGTCCCGAGCTGATCGAGTTGCTCGACGATGAAGCGCTCCTGCCGGCCATCGTGTTCATCTTCTCCCGCGTCGGCTGTGATGCCGCCGTCCGTCAACTGCTGGACTCCGGGATCCGGCTTACCAGCCGCATCGAGCGACAGGAAATTGCAGCGATCATTGAACGTCATGTCGCCGGACTCAGCGACGGGGATTTGTACGCCCTGGAGTTCGATCGCTTTGCTGAGGCTCTCGGAATGGGCGTGGCCGCACATCACGCCGGCATGCTGCCGGCCTTCAAGGAGTGCGTCGAAGAGGCGTTCGTCCGGGGCCTGATCAAGGTGGTCTTCGCTACCGAGACATTGGCATTGGGCATCAATATGCCCGCCCGGTCGGTGGTGCTGGAGAAGCTGGTGAAGTTCGACGGCGAGACGCATGCTGACGTGACGCCTGGCGAGTACACCCAACTGACGGGGCGTGCGGGGCGCCGCGGTATCGATGTCGAAGGCCACGCTGTCGTGCTCTGGCAACCCGGCCTCGATCCCCGGGCAGTGGCTGGGCTTGCATCGCGGCGCACCTATCCGCTGAAGTCGTCCTTCTCCCCGACCTACAACATGGCAGTGAACCTGGTAGCTAGCGTCGGACGGGAGCGGGCCCGCACCCTGCTCGAGCAATCCTTTGCGCAGTTCCAGTCCGACCGCTCGGTAGTCGGCGTGGCACGCACCCTGGAAAGGAACAAGGAGTCAATCGAGGCCTACTGGGCCGCCGCTGCCTGCGAGCTCGGCGACTTTCAGCAGTACGCGGCCCTGCGGGCGGAGCTCACCGATCTTGAGGCGTCGGCCGCCAGGGAGCGCCGGTCGGACCGCCGCGCCGAGGCGTTGCAGACGCTGTCCATCTTGAAACCGGGAGATATCGTCCGCGTGCCCAGCGGCAAGAGCCAGGGCTGGGCGGTGATCATCGATCCGGGAACGCGTCAAGATCATCAGGCACCGCGACCGCTGGTACTCACCGAGGAACGCCAGGTCCGACGGTTGTCGATCACTGACTTTCCGACACCACCGCTGGTGGGCGGTCGGATGAAGATCGGCAAGCACTTCAACCCCAAGGACGCCGCCTCACGTCGTAATCTCGCTGCGGCGTTACGCGCCCGGCTCAGCGAGCTTGACCGTGATCACCTGCGCAGCCGCCAAAGCGGACTCGATCCAGACACCCAAGCTCAACTCGAGCAGCTTCGCGCTGCGGTACGACGCCATCCCTGTCACAGGTGTCCTGACCGCGATACGCATCTGCGATGGGCTGAACGGGCACAGCGGCTGCAGCGTGAGAGCGTCCGGCTTGAGGCCCGGATGGACTCTCGCACCAACACCATCGCCAACCACTTCGACAAGATCTGCCTGGTACTCGAGTCGTTTGGTTATCTCACCGGGGACGGGGGACGCCACGTCAGCAAACATGGCCGGATGCTCGCCAGGATCTACGCGGAGCTGGACCTGGTTGCGGCAGAGTGCATTCGTGCCGGTGTCTTCGATGGCCTGACTCATCCGCAGCTGGCCGCCGTCTTGGCCTCGCTCGTCTTCGAGGCGAGGCGGAGCGATGAGGCACATCGACGCCCGCGGATGCCGGACGCCCGTAGCAACGCTGCAATGACCGAGGTACGCCGGATCTGGCACGAGATATCCCTGGCGGAACGCGATGCCAGACTGCAGCGAGGGTCGGAGCCGGACATCGGCTTCAGTGAGGCGGCGTACGGGTGGGCGGCTGGTCGGACACTGGCCGACGTTCTGGACGGCAGCGATCTGACGGCCGGGGATTTCGTTCGCTGGGTCCGCCAGGTTGCTGATTTCGCAGGACAGATCGCAGACGCCGCCGGCCCGGGTGAGCTCCGCGACAGCGCCCGGCTGCTGGTTCGGTCGATGCGTCGCGGCGTAGTCAGCTACGCCCCCGAGATGGACGCCGATGAGGGTGACGACCTGACTGGTGCTGACCTTCCATAGCCGGGTAAGTCCACTCAGGAAGCCTGACTTACCGTCGACATGTTGAAGTCGGGCACCCGGATGGGCGGCATGATGGTCCGGTTGAAGTAGTCATTCCACTCCCGGCACAAGGTCAGCTCCGCAGCGCCAAGCTCAGTGATCCGACCCAACAGGTCGATCGGCGACTCGTTGAAGCGGAAGTTGTTGACGGCGCCGACCACTTCGCCGTCCTCGACCAGATAGACGCCGTCGCGGGTGAGCCCGGTGAGCAGCAGCCGCTCCGGATCCACCTCGCGGATGTACCACAGGCAGGTCAGCAGTAGGCCCCGTTTGGTGGTGGAGATCATCTGCTGCAGGCTGGCCGTGCCGCCGCCGTCCATGATCAGGTTGTCGGGCGGAGGTGTCGGCTGGTTGCCGGTCCGCGCGGCGTGGGCGCGGTTGCGGATCAGCTCGCGTAGTACTCCTTTGTCGATCCAGGTCGTCGCCTTGATCGGCAAGCCAATGTCGAATGCCCAGGAGGTCTCGTCGGCGGAGGAGGTGAAGTCCACAAACGGGATAGTCTCCAGACCCGGGTAGTGCGGGTCCGACAACAGCGTGATGGGAAGCTCAGCGAGCCGTTGCCCGATTCTGGTCGTGCCATTGCCGCCCGCAAACACATTCCGTCCCTCTTCCGCGTCGCGTGCGTTGGCGGTCCAGTAGGCATAGATCATCAAGTCCGCAACGGCGCTGGGCGGCAGCAGGGTCTCATAGCGCCCAGGAGGCAGATCCAGTTTCGTGGTCGCCCAACCCAGCCGGGTAGCCAGCTCATCAACAGCCTCGCCAACGTCAACATCGGAGAAGTCTCGGGTGGTCCGTCCCAGCCATGCTGAGGACTGCAGGTCGGCAGTCTTGGCGTTGAGCTCTAGCTTGCCGGTTCGCTGTACGCCACGGCGCCGCAAACCGGTGCTGGTGCCCAGATACGTCGTTGTGACGCCATGCTCCGCGAAGCCAAACAGCAGTTGCTGCGCCGCCTGGGCGCTCTCGAAGGCTACGCCGAGACCCTTTGCCAGCTCCCCGAGGACGTCGATGCTCGTTGCCTCCGCCGGCTCAGTCCACAGATCGTGGTGGGCATAGTTCTCGACCATCGGAAAAGCATCCTCAGCGGGTCGCGCCGTACGTGCCAAATGCTCAGCCGCAGCTACCACCGCATTGACATCCTCAGGTCCGGAAATCTCCTGGATGACGGTGCCTGCCGCGGTTCCGCCTTCGACCTCAGCAGTGGCGGTCACGGTGAGTCTTCTGCTGCGCATCTCGCCGTTACTGATCAACGCATTGTTGGCCCAGCGCAGATTGGCTTCGGCGCGTTCGGTGACCCAGACGACACACGGCAGGGTCGCGAGGCTCAGCGCCTGCTCCACGAGGTCCTGTGGCCGGGCGGCTGAGGTGATCATTGCTGACCCCCTTCGGCCTGAGTGTTCAGCACATTCACCTTGCGGAACAGCGCTGATGGACAGCCATGGGACACCGGGGCGATCTGCCCAGGCTGTCCCTTGCCACAGTTGAATGCGCCACCCAGCACGTACGTGTCCGGGTTTCCGACAGCCTCCATTGATCGCCAGAAGTCGGTTGTCGTGGCCTGATAGGCAACATCCTTCAGCTGCCCGGCCAACCTGCCCTTGTCGATCTTGTAGAACTGCTGTCCGGTGAACTGGAAGTTGTAGCGCTGCATATCGATCGACCACGATTTGTCGCCGACAATGTAGATGCCCTTGTCGACATCGGAGATCAACTCAGCGGTGCTGGGGCCGTCGGGTGCAGGCTGAAGCGAGACATTAGGCATCCGTTGCATCGCGATGTGGCTGGGAGAGTCCGCAAATGCGCACCCGTTCGAGCGCCCGAAGCCCTTCTCTGCTGCCATCTGTCGGTTCAGCTGGTAGCCCACCAAGATGCCGCCCAAGACGATGTCGAACTGTTGATGAGCGACTCCCTCATCGTCGTAGCCAATCGTGGCCAGGCCATGGTCCGCCAGCCGATCTCCCGTCACGTTCATCACCTCACTGCCGTATTGCAACCTGCCGAGCTGATCGAAGGTCGCGAAGGATGTTCCGGCGTACGCGGCCTCGTACCCAAGCGCCCGATCCAGCTCGGTTGCGTGCCCGATCGACTCGTGGATGGTAAGGAACAGGTTGCTGGGATGGATCACCAGGTCGTAGAGGCCGGCCTCGACGGAGGGGGCGGCAACGTGAGCAGCCAGCAACTCGGGGATCTCGGCGACCTCGGTGTCGAAATCCCAGCCGGTGCCGGTCAGGTACTCCCAGCCCCGACCGGTCGGTGGGGCATTAGTGCGCATCGTCGCGAAACCATGATCGCCAACGTTGATTGCGGTCAGCTGGACCTGAATCCGGACCCGCTGCTGAGTAGTGCTGGTACCCGCGAGATTCGCGAAGTACTTGTTCTCGTGAACGTAGCCGAGGATCGCAGTGGCGTGCGTAACGCCCGGCGCCGCAAGGAGGGCCTCGTTGAGCCCCAGAACCCGACCGGTCTTGGTCGCCTCATCAACGTCGAACGGGTTGACCTGATAAGTCGACACCCAGGTGGCGTCGGGGTAGACGTCCTCATCGGCCAATTCGACCGAGGCCGGCGTCAGTGGCCGGGACACCTTCGCTGTTGCTACCGCCCGCTCGGCCAAGTGGGCGGCCGAGTCGGTTGAAAGCGTGATGTCCGAGGCGAACCCCCAGACACCGTTATGCACCACACGAACCGACAAGCCGAGGACTTGGCCATCAGCAGTGGTTTCCAGCGCATGATCACGAAAGCTGCGGTAGGCCTGATGGATCCGCTCGACGCGGACCTCCGCATGGCTGCATCCGAGCTCCTTGGCCTTGGAGAGTGCCGCGTCGCTGAGCTCAGCCAACGGCAGCGCAAGGAAACGTTCATCGACCTGGGGCATGGTCGTCAGCGTAGACCTGTGCAGCAGAGGAGGTTTGGCTGAGGACGTGATGTGTCTACGCGATCTAGAGTGTTCGTCGTGACGGTCGCGGTTCGTGTTATCCCGTGCCTGGACGTGCACGCTGGTCGGGTCGTCAAGGGCGTCAATTTCGTGGCACTGCGGGACGCGGGCGATCCGGTGGAGCTGGGCTCGTTCTATGACGCGGAAGGAGCTGACGAGCTGACCTTCCTCGACATCTCGGCGAGCGTCGAGGGCAGAGAAACGACACTCGAGGTTGTGCGCCGGACTGCCGAGACGGTGTTCATTCCGCTAACGGTGGGTGGCGGTATCAGCTCGGTCGACGACGTTGATGTCTTACTGCGCGCCGGCGCCGACAAAGTGGCGATCAACACTGGGGCGATCCGGCGACCGGAGGTGATCGGCGAGATTACCGCCCGCTTCGGCAACCAGGTGCTGGTCCTCTCCGTCGACGCCCGTCGCGCTGACTGGGCGCCGTCGGGCTTCGAGGTGACAACGCATGGCGGCCGAACTGCGGCAGAGCTTGATGCGATCGAATGGGTTCGCCGCGGAGTTGATCAAGGGGTGGGTGAGATCCTGCTCAATTCCATGGATGCTGATGGCACCACCGATGGCTTCGACCTGGAGATGATCCGGGCGGTACGGGCGGTGGTCGATGTTCCGCTGATCGCTTCCGGCGGCGCAGGCCGGGTCACTGACTTTCCGCCGGCCATCGCAGCCGGCGCCGATGCGGTACTGGCCGCGACCGTTTTCCACTTCGGCACTTTGCGGATCGCTGAGGTGAAATCGGCGATTGAGGCCGCAGGATTTCCGGTACGCCATGCCGCGCTGGCTCCAACAGCGGGACACTGAGCCGGTGCCCGCAACGAGAAGGCTTGTCTGGCTGCCGTACGCCAGTGTCGAGGAGGCCGAGCGGCGACTCGGTGGAATCCCCGACGGTATCGAGGTCGATGTCTATCGCGCTAATGGCGACAGCTGGCCGGATTCGATCGCCGAAGTCGAGTTCTATGTGCTGCCTTATATGAAGGGCGAGGAGGTCCTTGACCGGGTCGGGGAGATGCCGCACCTGAAGGTGATCCAGACCTTGACCGCTGGGGTGGAGAACTTTCTGCCGTACGTGCCGGAAGGCGTGATCTTGTGCAATGCAGCCGGTGTGCATGATGCCAGCACCGCCGAATTGGCCGTCGCGCTGGCGCTGGCAAGCGGCCGACATCTCGATCACTATGCGCGCAATCAACCGAGCGGCATCTGGGATTCTCGGCTCGGCATCTCGCTGGCCGACCAGCGGGTGTTGATCATCGGATACGGCAACATCGGGGCCGCGATCGAGCGCAGACTGGCTGGCTTTGAGGTTGCCTCAGTGACGCGGGTGGCGCGTCGTCCGCGTACCGAGCCGGTTCTCGTGCATCGGATCGAGGAGCTGCCGCAGCTGCTTCCCAACGCCGACGTGGTTTTCCTGGTAGCACCGCATACCCCGCAGACCGAGGGAATGATCGGCAGCCAGGAGCTCGGTTCGCTGCCCGACGGAGCGGTGCTGGTCAACGTCGCTCGGGGCAAGCTCGTCAACACCGACGCACTGCTAGCTGAAACCTCGACCGGCCGAGTCCGGGCCGCGCTCGACGTCACCGATCCCGAGCCGCTGCCCCCCGAGCACCCGCTGTGGCGTACGCCTGGGGTGCTGATCTCACCGCACGTGGGCGGGCCGAGCACCGCCTTCTTCCCACGGGCCGACCGGCTCATCGCGGCCCAGCTGGGTCGTTTTGCTGCCGGCGAGGAACTGGAGAACAGGATCACATGACACCCTTCGAGACGCCGGAAACTCAGCACGTCGATCCCAACTGCATCTTCTGCAAGATCGTTTCCGGTGAGCTGCCCTCGCGACGGATCTACGAGGACGATCGGGCTGTGGCCTTTCTGGACATCGGCGCCTGGCATCGCGGGCACTCCTTGGTGGTGCCGAAACGTCACATACCTGACGTCGTCTCAGGCACCAGCTCACTACCCGAGATCGCTCCCGCGGTCGATGCTGTGGCGAGGTTGCTGATGCACCGACTTGCGGCAGACGGAATCAATCTGCTGAGCTCAGCGGGCCAAGCCGCCGGTCAGGAAGTCTTCCACCTGCACGTGCACGTAGTGCCGCGCTACGCCGACGAGCCCGGTTTGCGCAGCTTGGTCAATCCAGGTGGGGCGACGGATGATGAGTTGGACTCGGTCTATCGGCAGATCCAGGCAGGTGCGTGACCCTGCTCACGCATTCGGCTCAAGCTGCCTCGCTACCACTGAGCAGGCGGCTGGCGCGCGGTGCAGTGGAGTTTCTGCCGCCGCTGGCGGTAGCGTTGTTGATCTTGCCGTTCGTCATCCAGCGCGGGAAGTTTTTCCCCTGGCAGCCGTCGACGATCGACCTACAGGTCTACGTGTACGCGGTCCAGGACATGCTGGCAGGCAAGGACATCCTGGCCACTACAACGCCCGGATGGAACCTCTACTTCATCTATCCGCCAATCGCCGCGATCTTGATGACACCGCTCGCCTTCGGCCCCTATTGGTTCTGGCAGGTGGTGTGGACAGGCGGCCTCGTGTGGGCGCAGCAGTCGGTGCTGAAGCGTTGTGGCGCGCCGCGGGGCTGGAAGCTCGGGCTCATCGGCATCGCGGTCGTGGTAGCCGTGGAGCCAATTCGTACCACACTCGGCTACGGCCAGGTGAACACCATATTGATGGCACTGGTGATCGCTGACCTGCTGCCGGATCCGCCCGAGGCGCGGAGGCGTATCCCGCAGGGCGTCTTGACCGGCCTGGCCGCAGCGATCAAGCTGACGCCGGCTCTCTTCGTGATCTTCATGTTCTTGATCGGCAAGCGGCGCCCGGCGATCACCGCAATCATCAGCTTTGCGGTCTTCACCGGGATCGGCGCGATCTTCCTCTTCCGAGAGACGGTGGTGTTCTACGGCGGGCTGTCCGGTGGCGACACGCGCACAGCCTCACCGCTGTACGCCGGCAATCAGTCGCTGCTTGGCGTGTTCTTTCGGCTCGGTGACTCCTCTCGTACCACCACCCTGTTAGGGCTCGCTGTCGCCGGGGTCTTGGCAGCCTTGGGTTGCCTGATCGCCGCCCACTGGTGGCGCGCCGGTGAGAAGGTGTTCGCGGTCGCGATCGTGGGAATGACCACATGCCTGGCGTCGCCGCTGTCCTGGACCCACCACTATGTCTGGATCCTTCCGCTGGCAATGGCGGTGCTGTCTCCAGGAGTGCCTCGCTGGGCCCGATACCTGGGCGGCTTCTGGGTGATCTGGGTGAGCCTCTGTCTGCCGCTCGCCCTGCTGCCGTACGGCCGTGGGCAGGAGCGGCAGTATGACTTCCTGCAGCAGGTGGTGGCCAATCTAGGCCCGGTGCTCGGCGTGATCTTGCTGATCGGCCTCGCTTGGCAGCTCGTCGCCAGCACCCGGGTGCAGCCCGTTCCCAGCACAGCCCACCCCTGACACGACGGTAGATTGACCGCCATGACTCCCGACATCAAGCCTCGGTCCCGCGTGGTCACCGACGGTCTCGAGGCGACCGCGTCACGTGGCATGCTGCGCGCAGTCGGTATGAGCGATGAGGACTGGGCGAAGCCGCAAATCGGGGTCGCTTCGAGCTGGAATGAGATCACCCCCTGCAACTTGTCTCTCGACCGGCTGGCCAAAGCAGCCAAAGACGGAGTGCATGCCGCCGGTGGCTATCCACTGGAGTTCGGCACCATCTCAGTCTCCGACGGCATCTCCATGGGTCACGACGGCATGCATTACTCGCTGGTGAGCCGGGAGATTATCGCGGACTCGGTGGAGACCGTCATGCTGGCGGAGCGAATGGATGGCTCGGTCCTGCTCGCCGGGTGCGACAAGTCGCTGCCGGGCATGCTCATGGCCGCCGCTCGACTTGATCTTGCCTCCGTGTTTCTGTACGCCGGCTCGATCATGCCTGGTCGCGTCGGCGACAAGGAGGTCACGATCATCGACGCCTTTGAAGCGGTCGGTGCTTGCGTCAGGGGCCTGATCAGTCGCGATGCTGTGACCAAGATCGAGAAGGCGATTTGTCCAGGGGAGGGTGCCTGCGGTGGCATGTACACCGCCAACACCATGGCCAGTGCCGCCGAGGCGCTGGGTATGTCGCTGCCAGGCTCGGCCGCGCCACCGGCTGTGGACCGGCGCCGCGACGGCTTCGCGCGTAAGAGCGGAATGGCGGTGGTCGAGATGCTACGACAGGGCATCACTGCTCGCCAGATCCTCACAAAGCCGGCATTTGAAAACGCCATTGCGGTCACTATGGCCTTCGGCGGTTCGACAAACGCAGTGCTGCACCTCTTGGCGATCGCGAACGAGGCCGAGGTTGATCTCACCCTGGACGACTTCGTGCGCGTCGGTCGCACAGTGCCACACCTGGGCGACCTGAAGCCCTTCGGGCGGTACGTGATGAACGATGTGGATCGGGTCGGGGGGGTGCCGGTGGTGATGAAGGCTCTGCTCGACGCTGGCCTGCTCAACGGAGACTGCTTGACAGTGACGGGCAAGTCGATGGCGGAGAACCTGGCTGACATTGCGCCTCCCGACGTTGATGGGACGATTGTCCGCGCACTGAACAACCCGATCCATCCAACGGGCGGTATCACGATCTTGCATGGCTCGCTAGCTCCCGAAGGTGCGGTCGTGAAGAGCGCCGGCTTCGATACCGAGGTGTGGAAAGGTACGGCACGGGTCTTCGACGGCGAACGTGCAGCCATGGATGCCCTGGAGGACGGCAGCATTACAGCCGGCGATGTTGTCGTCATCCGGTACGAGGGACCCAAAGGCGGCCCTGGAATGCGCGAGATGCTGGCCATTACCGCAGCCATTAAGGGTGCCGGTCTCGGCAAGGACGTCATGTTGATCACCGACGGCCGCTTCTCCGGCGGGACTACTGGGTTGTGCGTCGGTCACATCGCCCCCGAGGCAGTGGACGGTGGCCCAATCGCCTTCCTCCAGGACGGCGACGAGATCGTGTTGGATGTAGCCAACTGTCGGCTTGACGTGGCACTGGATGCGGCCGAGCTGCAACGCCGACGGGAGCTCTGGGTTCCCACACCGCGGCCCGCCCCTCGTGGAGTTCTCGCCAAGTACGTCAAGTTGGTCAGATCAGCCAACGTTGGGGCGATCTGCGGCTGATCACTCGGAGTCGTCGCTGGAGACTTGAGCCAGATGTCGATCCATCGGCGTGTCGCCTCCATATCAGCACTCTCGAGTGAAGTTTCCAGCGAATGTCTGAGGGCAAAACGTCGCCGCTCCTCGCTACCGTCAAGGCGTGAGCTTGCGAATATCGGCCGAGGAACGACGCGCCCGGCTGGCTG
>JAICEV010000003.1 GCA_025923975.1 Propionibacteriaceae bacterium | reverse complement strand
GTGGAATGCCGGTACTGAGCCGGCGCAGATGATCGAGATCATCAGCCCTGCGGGCTTTGAGAAGTATTTCATCGAGTTGGCCGAGGCAACTGCCGCCGCGGGCGGCCGCCGGCCGGATCGGTCGGTCACCGCACCGATCGCTGAACGCTTCGGGCTCTCCTACGATTTCGACGAGGTGCCGGATCTGGTTGCTCGCCATCAGTTGCGAGCGCCGCGCTAGTTTGCCCCCGAGAGAGTGTGAACCGCACGAGGGGAATGACACAGATGGCTGAGCCAGCCGGAATCATCAACAGGTACGGACCCAAGGACGACGCCGCGTTCCGGGAGATCGTCGCGGCTGCGACGCCAGAGATCCAAGAGCTGGCGCACGCCGTACGCCGCGTGATTTACGAGGTCCTGCCCCAGACGGTCGAAGTGGTCTGGCCCAAACAGGGCTCGGTCGGATGGGGCACCGGGCCGAAGAAGTTCAGCGAGCAGTTCGCCTACCTGATGCCCTTCAAGCAGCACGTCACACTCGGCTTCTATTACGGCGGTGAGCTTCCGGACACCGAAGGATTGTTGCCCAACGCTGGAGGCCGGCAGGTCTCGGGCCGGCTCGCCATGCGAAGCATGAAGCTCACCACCCTCGAGCAAGTCCGCCAACCCGCGCTTCGAGCGTTGCTGCACGAGGCCGTCCGTCACAAGGTCCCCGCACCCGCCAGCCAGTAGCAGGCGCACTCTGCAATGTGGACGGTCGTTTTCGCCGCTGTGGTGGGAAACGTACGGCTTACGACGACGCTCTGGTCGTGTGTGCTCTGAACAAGGGCGACAATGCACCACATGGCGATCGAACGCTGGACGGCGTACTGGACGATGGCTCCCCGGCACGGCGTTCTGAAAACCGAACCCGCTCGACGTCCGCTCGAGGGCGAGGCGCTGGTACGCACCATCTGTTCCGGGATCAGTCGCGGCACCGAGATGCTGGTTCATGCCGGCCGCATCCCTGAGGAGGTCGGCAACTCGATGCGCGCCCCCTTCCAGGTCGGAAGCTGGCCCGGCCCGGTCAAGTACGGATACCTCTCGGTCGGGACAGTGGAGCAGGGGCCAGCGTCGCTGCAGGGCAGGCGGGTGTTCTGCCTCCACCCACACCAAGATCGTTACGTGGTGCCAGCGAGCGCACTGACGCCAGTGCCCGACGAAGTACCGAGCGATCGCGCCGTGCTGGCCGGCACGGTGGAGACCGCAATCAACGCGCTCTGGGATGCCGGGCCGCGGATCGGTGATCGCGTCGCCGTCGTAGGCGCCGGCATGGTGGGCGGCGCACTCGCCGCCTTGCTGCGGCTCTTTCCACTTGAGCGGTTCCAGCTCGTGGATGTCAACCCGTCTCGGTCGGCGCTCGCCTCGGCGTTGGGCGTTGAGTTGGTGCATCCAGACGACGCCGCGTCGGACAATGATCTTGTGTTTCATTGCTCCGCCAGCGAATCCGGCCTCGCCCGCAGCCTGCAGTTGCTGGGCGCGGAGGCTGAGTTGATTGAGCTCTCCTGGTATGGGACAGTGCGGCCGCGGGTGCCTCTGGGTGCCGCTTTCCACTCCCGGCGGCTGGCGATCCGGGCCAGCCAGGTGGGCGCGGTCGCGGCCGCCCGCCGATCGCGGCGAACCAGCGGCGACCGGCTGGAGCTGGCCATGAGGATGCTCACAGATCCGGTGTTTGACACCTTCATCACCGGTCATGCGCCGTTCGGTGCGTTGCCTCAGACTATGGAGTCGATCTTCAGCGACGAGGCCGAGGCGCTGTGCCAGGTGATCGACTATCCGGGTAACGAGGAGGCTTGATCTTGTTCCATTTGACGGTTCGTGATCATGTGATGATCGCCCACAGTCTGCCGCATCCGGCGTTCGGCCCGGCCCAGAATCTGCACGGCGCCACGTACGTCATCGAGCTGACGCTTTGGCGCGAGGCGCTCAGCGCTGAATCGATCGTGATCGACATTGGTGAGGCAGCCCAGGTCTTGAGCAATGCGCTGAGCGACCTCAATTACCGCAATCTCGACGAGCATCCAGAGCTCGTGGACACGCTTACGACCACGGAGGCGGTGGCACAACTGATCGCGGAGCGGATTGCGACCTCGCTCCCAGACCGTGGCCTTACGAAATTGGATGTGACATTGCGGGAGCATCCGGACGCCTGGGCGGGGTACACCATGACTCTTGATTGAGATGTCGGCGGCTGCGGCGTCCCAGCTGGGTTTCGTCACCTGGGACCGGGATGATCAAACTGGCGGCAATGTCTACAACCGAGCTCTTGTCGCAGAGTTGCGCGCGCTTGGCATCAATGTGCGGCTGCACAAGCTCGCCGGCCCGTGGCCGGAGGGCGACGCGTCCAGCCATGCGAAGCTTGCGCGCGCCCTGCGAGCAGAGTCTGCCTGCTTGGTTGACGGGATCGTGAGCAGTGGCTCACCTGAGGTCGTGGCCGCGGCAGTCGAGTCCGGACATGCGGTCACCATCGTCGTCCACCTGCCGATCAGTGACGAGTTGGGCCTCGAACCCATGCAACGCCAGCGCTATGCCGCGCTAGAAGCGAAGGCGGTGCAAGCCGCGTCCGGTGTGCTGTGCTCGAGCCGCTGGTTGGCCGCCGAACTGAGTCGTCGGTACGGGCGGTCCGATGTCGGCGTGGCGATTCCTGGAGTTGCGCCTGCAGCACCGGCTCAGGGCAGTCAGGATTCGGGAGTTCCGCACATTCTCAGCCTCGCATCGCTGACGCCGACCAAAGATCAACTGACGCTCGCGCACGCGCTGGCACAGCTGGCGGACCTTCCCTGGACAGCAGACCTGATCGGCTCAGACCGGCCTGATCCGGAGTACGCCGCCCGGCTCCGGGCTGAGATCGTGGCAGCGGGATTGGCGGATCGGATCTCGGTACCTGGAGCGCTGGCCGGCTCGGCGCTTGACCGGAAATGGGAGGCCGCTGATCTGCTGGTGCTGCCGTCCCGGACCGAGACGTACGGCCTGGTCGTCGTCGAGGCGCTGGCTCGCGGTATTCCGGCAATCGTCCCCGCCGGCACTGGCGCGATTGAGGCGCTCCAGCAAGGGGCGACCAAGCACAGCACTGCGACGCCCGGCACGTCCGTCCCGGCTGGCGACTCGGCAAGCCTGGCAGCAGTGCTCCGTAGGTGGCTAACCGAACCCATGCTGCGGCGCGCGTGGCGGCAGGCAGCGCTCGCGCGACGAGATACCCTGCCCGGATGGCAGCAGACGGCGGAGGCGGTACTGGGCTACCTGAATCGCCCCCGCAACCCTTCATCGATCCAGCCTGGCTTGCCGCCCGCGCCCCCGCTGACGCCTCCGCCCGGGCCGCCACCCTCGGCAGCCTCCTCCCCGAACTGATCAACTATCTGATCAACAGCTATGGCCTCGGCAGGACTTTGGAGATAATCGATCTTGGTGCCGGGACCGGCGCGAACCAGCGCTGGCTGGCACCGCGGCTTCCGTTTCCGCAGCGCTGGATCCACCTTGATCATGATCCGGCTATCAGCCGCTGGGTGCCGCTGCCGGGGGGCACTATGATCATCGACGGCAGCGTGGAGGCGCTTGGGCAGATGCTGGGCATGCTGGGTGGCGAACCTTGTCTCGTCACCTGCTCAGCGGTGCTCGACGTTCTGACGACTGATCAGCTTGCGGCAGTCTGCCAAGCCGTGATCGACAACCAGGTACCTGCTCTCTTCAGCCTGACCGTCACCGGAACCGCGACGATGGATCCGGCGGATGTCCAAGATCGGTCACTTCTTGCTGCATTCAATGATCATCAGCGGCGTGTCGGCAGGCCTGGCCCGGACGCTGTGGAGCTTGCCGTCAACGCCTTGTGGGCGGGCGGGCTGACGGTACGCACCCAGGAAACTCCGTGGCAGCTGACCGCCTCCAGTGATTCAGTGTTTGTCGAGCGGCTCCTACAGGAGCGACTGGACGCCGCGGTGGCGCAGGATCCCGGCCTTGCTTCGGCGGCGACCACCTGGTTCCAGCTACGATGCGCCCAGCTCGCGCTCGGGATGCTCCGGATTGAGGTTGGACATCGCGACATTCTCGCCCTGCCCGCGCGCTAGCTGACGGGCTGCAGCAAAGTCGAACACGGTACAGATATCGCGACCGAGACTGAACCGTTGCACCGATGCCGTCACGGCGTCCGCGAGCAGATCAGCGCCATCAAACCGTAAGCCGGGAATCCCGTCGCCTATCAAGATCGGCGCAGTCGTCAGGTAGAGCCGGTCAAGCGCACCCGTAGCCAGGAAGTCTGAGACTGTACGCCCCCCACCCTCGACGAGCACCCGACCGTGCCCGCGCGCCCGCAGCATCTCGAGTAGCGCCTGCGGCGCGAACCGTCCGTCCATGATCGGCAGTGAGACGAGATCAACGTGCGAGGCCAGTCCTGCTGGCGTACCCGACCCGGCGGCCACGCACCACAGTGTTCTGGCGCTGCCGTCGGTCAGCACTCGGGCATCGCCGGGCATGCGAGCAGCTGGATCTATGATCACGCGGACCGGGGATGGCCCCGGCACTGCCCGAGTGGTGAGCTGCGGATTGTCGGCGACGACCGTTTGGACACCGACGACGACCGCATCCACCAGCGCGCGCAACCGGTGCAGGTGTTCCCGGTCCTCTTCGCCGGAGACGTAGTTGGCGTCGCCGGTTCGGGAGGCAATGAAGCCGTCGACGCTTTGGGCCAGCTGGGCAATGGTGATTGTCGGCCCCGCGGCAACCAGCGGCCCGTAGCGGTCAAGCAGCACCGACTCGGGCCCAGCAGCGGCCCGCTCGGGCACCCGGCCCTGCAGCAGTCCGCTCCATATGTCGGGCAGATTCCGGGTGTTGTCGTGGCCCATCCGGTTCCGTTTGGTGGCCAGGTAGAAAGCATTCTCTTTGTGCTCAGTCACCAGCAGCGGATATCTCGCGGTGATCTCGATGCCAAGATCGCTGAGGCGGGCACTCTTGTGAGGATTCGCCGACAGCAGCCTGATCCGCCGTACGCCAAGATCATGCAAGATGGCAGCGGCTACGCCGTAATCGCGGGCGTCGATGGGGAGCCCCAGGCGGAGGTTCGCGTCGACGGTGTCGAGGCCCGCATCCTGCAGCGCGTACGCGTGCAGCTTGGCATGCAAGCCGATGCCACGTCCCTCGTGCCCCCGCAGGTAGATCACCACGCCGAGGCCTTCACGACCGATCTCCCGCATAGCGGCATCGAGCTGCTCGCCACAGTCGCAGCGCCAGGACCCGAAGGCGTCCCCGGTGAGGCACTCAGAGTGAACCCGAACCAGCGGCACGTGGCCGTTGTTTCCGGCGTGGTTAAGGTCGCCGAGCACCAGCGCTAGATGCTCTCGGCCCGACTCAACCGCATACCCGTGCATTTGGAAGGTGCCGTGCGCGGTCGGAAGCACCGTCGAGACGACTCGGCGTACCCGGTGAGGTTCCGTCATCTCGTTAGCCTTCCACAGTGACCGAAGCCGATTCCGCCCGAGGGGTTGGGTTCCACGGCGCTGGTTGCTCACGACAATATTTGGCCAAGGCTTCATCAATGCCGCCACAGTCATCTCGGCCCATGCTCGAGCTATGACAACAACAAGCACACCCAACAGGCCCCGACTCCGTCGCAGGCGTACGGGGATTCACTCATCGGGTGCGCTCTCAAGATGGGTATCTGACCCGACGCGGACCGCGTCCCGGTCTACGTAGCGTTCTCGGCATGTCAAGCGTGGCGGTTCTCGCGGGATCGGTATCAACCGTCCTGTTCGCTGTGAGCACGCTGCCCATGCTGGTCAAGGCGGCGCGCACCAAAGAACTCGGTTCCTACAGCCGCGGCAACCTCGTGCTGGCTAACGCGGGCAATGCGGTGCACAGCATCTATGTGTTTCAACTGCCTGCCGGCCCGATCTGGGCTCTCCACAGCTTCTACATCGTCGCATCGGGACTGATGCTCTTCTGGCATTTGCGTTACGTCAGGCGCGTGCCCCGATCTGACGGTGTCCCATCTTCCACCGGAGGTTCTGATGACAACCAAACACATCGAGACCGCGATCATCGGCGGCGGTCAGGCGGGCCTGGCGACCGCGTACCACCTGCAGCGGCTCGGTCGCCCCTGCCTGATCCTCGACGCCAACTCCCATGTCGGCGACAACTGGCGCGCCCACTGGGATTCGCTGCGCCTCTACACCCCGGCCGGGTACGACGGCCTTCCGGGCCTACCGTTCCCAGGTCCGCGGTGGTCCTACCCGACCAAGGACCAGGTCGCCGCCTACCTGACGGCGTACGCCCACCGATTCGCACTGCCGGTCCGGACGCTCTCTCGGGTCGAGCGGCTGGAAGCGGCCGATGGAAAGTACGTGCTCTGGCTCGGCAATGACCGCATCGTCGCCGACAATGTCGTCGTCGCGACCGGGACATTTGGCCGCACTCCGAGCCTCCCAGACTTTGCCCTTGACCTGGACCCATCGATCCGCCAGCTGCATTCCAGCGAGTACCGCAGAGCGGAGCAGCTCAAGTCTGGTCCAGTGCTGGTTGTCGGCGCGTCGCACTCCGGCACGGACATCGCATTCGAGGTTGCCGCTACTCATCCGACGATCCTGGCTGGCCGCGACCTCGGTCAGATGCCGGTGCGTCTGGACCATTGGACGGCGCGGCTGTTCTTGCCGACTTTCGTGTTCATCGGCAGGCACGTGATCACTCGACGCACGCCGATGGGCCGGAAGGCCATGGACGAGGTCCGGTTCCACGGGTTACCGATGTTGCGAGTGAAGCGGTCTGATCTCAAAGCACGTGGCGTGGAGCGGGTCCTGGAGCGGGTGACCGGCGTCCAGGACGGACGCCCGGTGCTTGCCGATGGGCGGGTGCTGGACGTGACCAACGTTGTCTGGTGCACCGGATTCCGGCAGGTGTTCGAGTGGATCGAACTGCCGATTTTCGGACCCGACGGCTGGCCGCTGGAGATGCGTGGGGTGGTGCCAGCTGCTCCGGGACTGTTCTTCTGCGGGCTCGCCTTCCAGTACGCGTTCAGCTCCACGGTGCTGCCCGGCGTCGGAAGAGATGCTGCCTACATCGCGAAGCAGATCGATGCCAGAGTCGGAACGTCGTACGCCCTCGCCGCCTGAGTGATGCGGCGCGATATGCATGAGGCGGGCCGCGTCATAGCGCGTACCCTCTGAGCGGGAGGCTGCGTATATGGGCGAGAGGGACAAGACCATCGACCAGTTGCTGCAGGCTCGCGAGGCATTCGATCGTCGCGACTGGGCGCTGGCCTTCGATTCACTACGCAACGCCAGCGACCTCGGCCCCCAGGACACGCTGACGATGGCGACGGCTGCTTATCTCCTCGGTGATGCAGACGAGGCCATCCGGACTCTGCAGGCTGGATACCAGGACAGAATCAAAAGCGGGGATGCGCTGGGTGCCGTGCGCTTCGCCTGTTGGCTTGACCTGGTGCTCACCTCCCGAGGAGAGAAGGCGGTCGCAGGTGGTTGGATCGCTCGAGCGCATCGGCTTCTGGAGTCCGAACCCGAGGACATCGTCGAGCGCGGATACGTTCTCGTCGATGAATTCTTCGAACACGTCGGCCGCGGAGACGTTGCCCGGGCCGAAGAGACAGCTGCGCGGATGGTCCGGATTGGTCGCCGCTTCGCTGCCGCCGACCTGATCGCTCAAGGTTTGAATTGCCAGGGCCGGGCCATGATCTACTCGGGCCGGGTGCCTGAAGGGCTCGCATTGCTCGATGAGGCGATGATCGGAATCTCGACTGGCGAAGTTTCGCCGATCATCGCCGGACACGTCTACTGTTCGATGGTCGAGGCGTGCCAGGAATTGTCGGATTTCTCGCGCGCCGCCTCGTGGACCATTGCGTTGACGAGATGGTGTGACGCGCAGCCGGGCCTGGTTCCGTTCACTGGGCAATGCTCGCTGCACCGCGGCCAAATCATGCGGATGCGCGGAGCCTACGACGAAGCACTTGGCGAGTTTGCGCTCGCGCAGCGCCGGTACCAGATCGAGGGTACGGTCGCACCGGCTGCCAAGGCACTAACCGAGCAGGGCGACGTGCTGCGCATCCTTGGCAAGCTCGACGAAGCCGAGACCGCTTATCGGCGGTCCGCGGAGTTGGGCTACGAGCCGCAACCGGGACTGATGTTGGCATGGCTCGCCCGCGGCCGTACTGCAGCGGCGATCTCGGCCGTGCGCCGGTTGATGGCTGAGACGCGAGGACCGGTCCACCGCTCTTGGCTGCTTCCCGCGGCCGTGGAGGTCATGATCGCCGCACGACTTCCGGAGGAGGCGCGCCAGTATTCCGATGAGCTCTCCGGCATCGCGTCGGCGTTCGCCAGCCCCGCACTGCGGGCGATTGCGGCGTACGCAGCGGCAACTGTTGAATTGGCCTCGTCAGAGACGGAGAATGCGCTCGGTCACGCCCGAGAGTCCCATCGGTTCTGGAGCGAAGTTGGGTCGCCGTACGAAGCGGCCCGGGCTCGGGTCCTCATCGCACGTGCGCTGCGGGAGCTAGATGATGAGGACTCAGCCGCGGCAGAGTTAGGCGCGGCGCGGCGCACCTTCGTTGAGCTCGGTGCGACCCCGGCGGCCGAGCAGGTCGACAGGCTGCTCAGGCGGGCGCTGCCGGGCGGCCTCACCGGGCGGGAGGTGGAAGTGCTGAGACTGGTGGCCGAAGGAAAGAGCAATCCCGACATTGCCCGAGTCCTGGTGTTGAGTCCGAAGACGGTCGAGCGTCACGTGAGCAATATCTTCACCAAGCTGGATGTTTCGTCGCGGACGGCGGCGGCGGCGTACGCGCACGAGCACGGGTTGTCATGACCGGGCTTCGACCCGAGGTAATTGATCATTGAGAGAACTTGCGATACCGCCCCAAGTGCCCCTGACCTTGGCTACATCCGATTGGCGTGTCATTGCCGCTGACAATGAAGTCATTGCAGGTAAGAAACTCGTTGTTGATCACTCCAAGTCCGAAGGCCGCAATGGCCACTGTTACGACAACCGCCGCGGCGACGACCCGCCGCCTGGGCGGTATCTGCTCGTATCCCACAATGGTCACCCGCAGCAGCAGCGCGGTCAGGAAAGGGATTCCGACGAGGGTTATCGCAACCGCTAGGTAGAACAAGGCCCACGACCACGGGGTGGCCTCACCTTCCGGCAGGGTGATGGCGAGTAGCAGCCACAGCGAAGGAATGAGGAGCGCAAGCCGTCGCGGCCACGACACCCGGTCCCGTCGCCCAGCAGTGAGACTGACCAGGAAGATGGCGGTCGCGGCCACCCACAGCGACAGCGTCTCTTGGAAGAAGACGACGCCGTACGCGCCCAAGGTAAATGCCGGCCACCACACAACCAGGGCGCCCGCCACTGCAGCGACCGACGTCGCCCGTGTTATCCGATCAGTGGCTGTGACGCTTTCGTCGTCGTTGGACATGAGAGCTGCTGCGGTCCTTAGCTCTGGGACTCATGACGAGATCCATGGCTCCTGCCAGCCGCCGCACTCGGCTGCCAAACCCGCCGCAGCCGCCGGTCCCCACGAGCCAGGGCTGTAGGAGTGCACGTCAGGTCGCTTGTCCAGCAGCGGCTGCATGATCCGCCAGGTCTCCTCGACTCCGTCCTGTCTGGTGAACCGGGTTGCTTGGCCCACCATCGCAGCGTGGAGCAAAACCTCGTACGGCGTCGGGCCCTCGCCGCCCTCCTCGGCAAACGTCATGTCCAAGGTGATCGACTCTGGCTGCACGCTTTCCGCGCGACGAGCCTCGAGGATCATGCGGAGGCCGGTTGATGGATCCAATCTCACCACGAGTTGATCCGGCTCTGCAGCGCGATCACCCCAAGGGCCCAACCCCAGCCGAGGCGGGCGTTCGAAGACGAGCCGCACCTCGGTTTGCGTGACCGGCAGGCGTTTGCCCGTGCGGATGAAGAACGGCACCCCGGACCAGCGCCAGTTGTCGATCTCAAGCTGCAGTGCGGCATATGTCTCCGTTGTGGAATCTGCTGCAACCCCGTCGATTTTGCGGTATCCCTCGTACTGGCCGCGGACGTAGGAAGCTGGATCGGCCGCGAGTGTGGCCTTGAAGAGCGCCACCTTGGCATTGCTCAACGTTGCGGGGTCACCACCCGCCGGCGGCTCCATAGCAGCGGCAGCCACCACCTGCATGAGGTGATTCACCACAACGTCACGAAGTGCGCCGACTGGGTCGTAGAAGTGGCCCCGATCCTCCACGCCGAAGCTCTCCGCCATGGTGATCTGCACACACTTGACGTAATTGCGGTTCCAGACCGGTTCAAGCATGGTGTTGGCGAACCGCAAGTACAAAATCTCTTCGAGCCCCATCTTCCCGAGGTAGTGGTCGATCCGGTACAGCTGCGACTCGTCGATGTACTGGTGGAGTTCGTCGGCGAGCGCGCGGGCGGAGGCCAGGTCGTGGCCGAAGGGTTTCTCTACGACGACGCGGCCGGTGCCAATAAGATCGGCCTCGGCAAGTCCCTTCACAGTGGTTGCGAACAGGAACGGTGGGATCTCGAGGTAGAACACCGGACACTTGGCGCCCTTGATCGCTTCCTTGACCCGCTGATAGGTAGCAGCATCGGCAAAGTCGCCATGCACATAGGACAGTCGCGCAGCAAACCGCTTGAACACGTCATCATCGAGCTGCTCCCCAGTTCCTATGATCGACTCCCGGGCGCGTTCCACGAGTTGATCAACGGTCCAGTCGGGGCCGGCCACGCCGACGATCGGGCACTGCAATAACTCCCGCTTTTCGAGCCGGTAGAGCGAGCGGAATGTCATGACCTTCGCCAAGTCACCCGTGATGCCGAAGATCACGAACACATCGGCTTCTCGGCTTTCGGATTCCGCCGAACCGTCACGTGCCACCATCGCGTGCCTCCTGATCATCTCGGTGAGCGTCAAACTCGGGTCGTTCGTCGTCGTCCTCGTCCCAGTCGATGCGGGCGTCGTCTGGTTGATCCACGATCGCTGTGGCGCGGTCCTTGCTGAAGTAGTCCCATCCCCAGGCGATGAAAGCGTCGATCTTGCTGCGAGTACCGCTGAGCAGAGCGGCGTGTACGCCGAGCCAGGCTGCGAACGCCACCGGTCCCTCGACCTCGTGCCGATGAGGTCCCATTTCGGCAATGGCGGCGTTACGGCCGATCATGGCCATGATGCCCTTGTCCTTGTAGCGGAAATCCGTGGGTTGTTTGCCAGCGATCTGGTCAAGAATGTTTCGCGCGGCCCAAGCGCCCGATTGCTGAGCGACTGATCCGAGCTGGGGGAGCGCTCTACCGTCGGCACCAGGAATGTTCGCCGCGTCTCCGAGCACATAGACCTGGGGATGTCCGGCCACTGTGAGGTCGCGTTGAACGTCGATTCGGCCACCGTGCCCCGGTGGAAGCCCCGCCTCAGCCACCGCATCGGCAGGCTTCTCGCCACCGCCCCAGACTACGGTCCGAGTCATGATCGTCGTTCCGTCGCTGAGGATCACCCGGTCTGGCAACACCTCCTTGACCCCGACGC
The DNA here is from genome assembly GCA_025923975.1 of Propionibacteriaceae bacterium. GTDB lineage: Bacteria > Actinomycetota > Actinomycetes > Propionibacteriales > Propionibacteriaceae > Microlunatus. The sequence goes on along the minus strand of JAICEV010000003.1, from coordinate 18,452 downwards.
CGAGATGGAGCTCGACAGCGTCGCGTTCCAATCGATCCGCGGCATATGCATGAGCCTTCTCAGAGAACGGTTTCAGCAGCACGTCGCCATGATCAACGAGGCGGACCTTGGCCGACTTCGCAATTGATCCGTATCGCACCGGGACTACGTCTCGGAGAGCCTCGGCCAGCGCCCCCGCTGTTTCCACTCCGGTCGGCCCACCCCCAACGATCACGAAGTTCAGTGAACCCTGCTCGATCAGCTCCGGGCGTTCCTCTGTGGCATCGAGGACATTGACAATGCGACTACGCAGTCTCTCAGCGTCATTCACCGAGTACAGCGGGAGGCTGTGCTCAGCTGCGCCGGGTGTGCCGAAGAAGTTTGCTTGGGCTCCTGCTGCCACCACCAGGTAGTCCGCGGACAGCACCGATCCCGCGGCTGTGGTGACCGATCGTGCTTCCGGGTCGATCGATACTGCGGCCGTACGGTGGAAGTGAACGGTCTTGTCGTGACGAAAGATCCCTCGTAGCGGCCGGGCAATGTCATAGGCCGCTAACTGTGCTGTGGCGACTTGATACAACATCGGCTGGAACTGGTGGTAGTTGTTGCGGTCGAGCAGGACAACGTCGACATCACGCTTGGCGAGCTGCTGGGCGCATGTGACCCCAGCGAATCCGCCCCCAACGACGAGCACTGTGGTGTCAGCCATTGGTGGTGGCCTTCCTTCAGACGCTTCGGCAGCCCTCGCGGGGCAAGCTGTAGAAATCGTCCAACCGCTGAGGCCAGCCACACATCACCCCGTGCGGGTGATGCCTGGGATCGGCACGTCAGCCAGGCTCGGGGATGTCATGACGGCGACACTTAGCGCACTTATGGCCGTTTTCCAGGTGAATCCGGTGCCGTGGGCGCGGGCGCAAATGGCGTTCACTCTGGCCTTCCACATCATCTTGGTGCCGCTCGGAGTGTCGTGGGCGTTCATGACCTTGATCGCCAACTACCGGGGCCTCCGGCACAACGACCGCGATGCGCTGACCCTGGCGCAACGGTGGTCGAAGTACATGGCCGTGACCTTCGCGGTGGGCGCGGTCACCGGCACGGTTTTGACCTTCGAGTTCGGATTGCTATGGCCGCGCTTCATGGGACGGTGGGGTGAAGCCTTTGGCATACCCTTCGCATTCGAGGGCTTGTTCTTCTTCACCGAAGCGATCTTCATCGCGATCTATCTCTTCGGATGGCGTCGACTGAAGCCGTGGGCGCATTTCTGGACCGGCGTACCGATTGTGTTGGCCGGGATCTTCGGCAGTATCTCGGTAGTTGCCGCGAACGCCTGGATGAACGCGCCGGCTGGCTTCACGCTTGACTCAGCCGGAAATGTGATCACTGTCGATCCGATCCAGGTGATCTTCAATGACTCCATGCCTTGGCAGGCAGCACACATGCTTGTTGCCGCCTACCTGGTAGGCGGATTCTTGGTCGCATCGGTCTACGCCACTGGGATGCTGCGAGGTCGGCGCGACCGCTACCACTACATCGGCTTCGTCATCGCGTTCACCGTCGGGGCGGTGGCGACGCCCATCCAGATCGGTATTGGCGATGGCTTGGCCCGCTGGGTGTACAGCAACCAGCCCGTAAAGTTTGCCGCCATCGAGTTGGTGCCGACCACTAGCAACGACGTTCCCGAGACCCTGCTAGGTCATCTCAATGACGACGGCACGGTGAGCGGTGGCATCCCGATTCCCGGGTTGGCCTCGTGGCTGTCCGACCCCAGCACGGGCCGGGCGACAGTGGTGCAGGGGCTGGACAGTGTGCCGCCAGACCAACGACCGACCGTCCGGCAAACCAACATCGTCCATCTGTGCTGGGACATCATGGTCGGACTCGGCACACTGCTTTTCCTGCTGTCCGTGTGGTACGCGGTGTCATGGATTTTCCGGCGCCGCATGCCGGCGAGCAAGTTGTTCCTCTGGCTGGCAGCGGCGTCCGGCGTTCTCGCGGTGATCACCATGGAGGCCGGCTGGGTGGTGACTGAGGTCGGCCGCCAACCCTGGATCGTCTACAACTACATGAAGGTTGAGGACGCGGCCACCGCTAACACCGGGGTATGGATCACATTCTTCGCCGTCGTGATCTTGTACGCCCTCGTCGGCACTACAACGATCTTGGTGCTGCGCGGGATGAGCAGGCGGTTCCGCATGGCGGAGGGCTTTACTGATCATGACACACCGTACGGCCCCAGTGAGCTGACCGAGGCCTCAGTCAAGTCGGAGGAGACGGTCGGGTGAGCACCGCGGTTGCGGTAGTGCTGCTGCTCGCCGTAGTCGCGTACGCGATCTTCGGGGGTGCCGACTTTGGAGCGGGCTTCTGGGACCTGACTGCAGGCGGACCTGAGCGGGGCCAGCATCCGCGGGATGTCATCGAGCGTTCCATCGGCCCGGTGTGGGAAGCCAATCACGTCTGGTTGATCTTCATCTTTGTGATCTTGTGGACGTCGTTCCCCGAGGCGTACGCCTCGATCACGCTCACTCTCTTCGTGCCGCTCACCATTGCGGCGCTCGGGATTGTGCTCCGCGGGGCCAGTTTCGCCTTCCGGAAGGCGGTCGTCACATTGCGTCACCGCCGTACCTTCGGAGCCGCGTTTGCCGCATCTTCGGTGCTGGTGCCCTACTGCATGGGCGCCATCGCCGGCGGCATCGCCTCCGGACGAGTCCCGGCCGGTGGCCAGGCCGGGGATCCCGTACGGAGCTGGATCAACCCGACCTCCATCCTCGGCGGCGTTCTGGCGGTGGCGGCGGTGGCCTACCTGGCCGCGGTCTACCTGGTCTGGGACGCGCGGCGGCTCGACGAGGGGGCAATGGTCGAATACTTCCGCCGCAGAGCTGTTATTGCGGCCGCCGTGGTCGGCGCGCTCGGCATCATCGGCACGTTCGTGCTCCGCGCTGACGCGCCCTATCTCTTTGACGGCCTCGCGTCGCGGGCGTTGCCGCTGATCATCCTCAGCGTGGTGTGCGGGGTTGCTGCGCTCGTGCTGCTGGTTCGCAAGGCGTCACGCGGTGCTCGGCTGCTCGCGGTGGTCGCCGTAGCAAGCACGATTCTCGGTTGGGGTGTGGCGCAGTGGCCCTACATACTGCCCGAAACTCTGACGTTTTCAGCGGCGGCCTCCCCGACCGGCACGCTCGGCACTGTGCTCATCGTGGTCGTGCTCGCAGCACTGATTGTGGTTCCAGGTTTCGTATTGCTTTTCGTCCTTGATCAGAAGGGTCTGCTTCCGGAGGAGGGAGTGGATGAGGAACCGGTCGTTGATCGCCCGACCATCCAATGAGCAGCTCAGCTGATCTTGGCATCGACCGCTGCGCTGCCGAAGATCACATCGGCGAGCCTGGCTGCGGCACCGATGATCCCGGCCCGGTCGCCGAGCGCGCTGGGTGCAATGGTCAGTCGCGCTGTAGCTAGCGGCTGGCTGCGGCCAAGCACGGTCTCACGTACGCCATGCAGGAAATACTCGTGGGCGTGCACGATGTCTCCGCCGATCACGACGACGTCAGGATTCAGCAGGCTGACGGCTGTCGACAAGACGCCGCCGAGTTCCTGGCCCGCGGCGGTGACGACCCGGACGGCATCTGGGTTGCCCGCCCGTGCCAGCCGGACAACATCACGCGTGGTAGTGACCTCGTGGCCGAGACGACGTAGCTCCCGCACCATGGCACGCCCACTGGCGATCGCAGCGAGGCAGCCGCGAGCACCACAGCTGCTGCAGGTCTCCTCAACACCAGTGATCTTGGCGTGTCCAATGTCACCTTCCGCCGAGTCCGTGCCGCGCAGCAGTTCGCCGTCGATGATCACCGAGCATCCGATACCGGTACCCACCTTGACGAACAGCACTTGGTGGGCGTTCGGATAGATCCGTCGCTGCTCCCCTAGGCCCATCAGGTTGGCGTCGTTGTCCAGGACCGCCGGCACTCCGAAGTAGTCAGCCAGATGATCTTGAACCGGATAGTCGTCCCAGCCCGGCATGCTGATAGAGCGGGCGACCCGGCCAGTGTGCAAATTGACCGGACCCGGGACACCGATTGCAGTGCCACGCAGGCTGGAACCCCTACGCCCGGACTGCTCCAGCAGCTGATCGAGCCTCTGGGTGACCATGGCGAGGACTGCCTCCGGCCCTTTGACGATGCTGCTCTCGATCACCGAGTCCACCAGGACCTCACCTGCGGGGTTGGCGACCGCGAGTCGGCCGTGCGTCGCACCCAGGTCAGCCACCAGGATGGTTGTCACTTGATCATTGACGCGCAGCCGCGTCGACGGCCTGCCCCGACCGTCAACAATGCTGCCGTTCTCGACGAGGTATCCAGCCGCCAGCAAAGCGTCGACTTTGTAGGTCACGGTGGAGCGGGCAAGCCCCGTGACGCGTTGCACCTCGCTGCGAGTAGCAACCGAGCCAGTCCGGAACAGCTGCAAGAGCTCACCGGCACTGTTGGGTCCTGGCGACACCCAACCCCTTCTTTCCCACGGCGACCTATTGACAACCTGTGGCTGTTATTGAAATTTGTCTTTCAAATCTTGATTTACGTCTTGCCATGAGTCTTTATTGGCGATTTGATGAGCCTAACGTGCGGTCCAGGTAGCCGCAAGATCCCAAGATGCTCAGCTGAGCAGGTCCCCCTAATGCTCAGCTGAGCAGAATTTTCAGTGAAGGAGAGCCCTGAGTTGCGCAGATCACGTTTCCTGGCAGGTGCTGCTATCACCGCCATGCTGGTCGTCGCCGGCTGTGGTGGTGGAGGAGATGGCGGGGGTCAGTCGGACACCGGCTCCCAGGAGGACAACGCCCTGACCATCTGGACCACCGAAGACATAGCCGATCGGGTGGCGGCCCAGCAGAAGATCATGGACGCCTGGGCTCAGAAGTCAGGCGCCACCGTCAAGCTCGTGGCGATTGCGGAGGACCAGCTGACGACCGTGCTGACTTCTGCGGCGGCTGCCAATGACCTGCCCGATGCCATCGCCGCCCTTTCTCTCAATGGCATGAACCAGCTCCGCACCGATGACCTGGTTGATCCCGAGGCAGCAAAAGAGATCGTGGATGGGCTGGGTCGCGACACATTCTTCGCACGAACCCTGGAGTTGACCAGCGTCGATGGCGAGCAGATCGCCGTACCGAGTGACGGCTTCTCTAATCTGCTCTTCTACCGGAAAGACCTCTTCCGGGCCGCCGGGTTGCCAGAACCGAAGACCTACGCGGACATCGAGAAGGCGGCCAAGGAGCTCAACAGGGGCAAAACCGCCGGCATCGTGGCCGCGACAGCACCTTCGGACTCGTTTACCCAGCAGACCTTTGAGTATGTTGCGGTCGCCAACGGCTGCCAGCTCGTTGACGACAGCGGCAATATCACCCTGAACAGCCCGCAGTGCCAGGAGACCTTCAACTTCTACGCAAATCTGATCAAGGAAACCTCGGTGGCTGGCAACCAGGACGCCGATACCACCAGAGCTACGTACTTTGCAGGGGATGCTGCCATGGTGATCTGGTCGTCCTTCCTGCTGGATGAGCTTGCGGGCCTGCGCAACGATGCAACGCCCACCTGCACCCAGTGCAAGAAAGATCCCCTGTGGCTAGCCAAAAACACCGGCATTCTTACTGAGTTACAGGGCCCAAGTGGCCCCAAGCCAGCTGCCTGGGGTGAGGTCGTGTCCTGGAATGTGCTGACCGACGCCTCCCCCAAGACCAACGAGTTGGTCACCTACATGATGAGCGATGGCTACCTGGACTGGCTGGCGATCGCCCCGGAGGGAAAGATGCCCGCTCGTTCCGGCACCTCGGCTAATCCGAAGGAGTACTCAGAGGGCTGGATCGCACTCAGCGCCGGCGTAGACAAGAAGGAACCGCTGACAAAGATCTATCCAATCGAGGTCCTCAACACGATCGTCGGCAGCTCGGGGAACTTCGAGCGGTGGGGCATACCGCAAGGGCAGGGCGAACTAGCAGCAGCCGTCGCCCAACAGTTCGTGGTTCCCCAGGCTCTGGCCAAGATGCTCAATTCCGGCGCGAGCGCTGCTGACGCGGCGAACGAAGCACAGAAAGGCGCGGAACAGGTCAAGACGGACCTCGGCGGCTAGCCGTAGCAACCGAATCGTGGACCCGGGGATCTCCCGGGTCCACGCATTAACAAGCTGACAGGCCTGGCGCGCCGGGACGTACGAACATCGAGGAGCACCGTGTGTCGACAACGGTAACCGAGAAAAAACAACCCTCCACCAAGACAGACACAACCAAGAAGCGAGTAACGCTTACCCAGCGCGACGCACGCCTGGGTCTGTGGCTGATGTCGCCCACGCTGCTGGTCGTGTTGGCGATCGTGATCTTCCCCCTACTGTGGTCGATCTTGCTTTCCTTCCAACGGATGCGTCTGATCCAGATTGGTCGCGCCGACTTCTTTGAGCCCCTGACGGTGGCCAACTACGAGCGCGTGCTTGGCTCAAGCGCCTTCTGGTCGAGCCTGGTGATCACTTTCATCTACACCTTTGGCTCGGTAGTGCTGGTGATCTTCCTCGGCGTGCTTGCGGCAATGGCGGTACGGCAGCCGTTCCGTGGCCGGAACTTCGTTCGTGCCGCCTACTTGCTGCCGTACGTCGCGCCAGTAGTGGCCGTGACCTTCATCTGGCGCACGATGCTCAATCCGCAGTTCGGGATCGTCAATGTGATCGGCCAGAACGTGTTCGGTTGGGAGGAGCCCATTCCCTTCCTGTCTCAGGCGGTGGGAACGTGGAACGTGTTAGGGCTGGAGATCCCGGTGCCCACCGCGCTGTTGACAGTCATCGCTTTCGAAGGATGGCGCTATTTCCCCTTTGCATTCCTCTTCCTCATGGCCCGGCTTGCAGCCATGTCTGATGAGCCGGAAGAGGCCGCGCTTGTCGACGGAGCAACGCCGTGGCAGTCATTCCGGTTCATCGTGCTACCGCAGCTCATGCCGATCATCGGCCTGCTCGCGGTGCTCCGTACCATCTGGACCTTCAACGAGTTCGACGACATCTTCCTGCTGACCGGCGGTGCCGCAGGGACCAATGTTGCGAGCGTGCAGATTTACAACTTCCTCACCGTGCAGCGCAATGTCGGCGCGGCCGCAGCGCAATCGGTGATCATGGCATTGGTGCTGGTAGCCATGCTTGCCGTCTATCTGACGATCCTGCGCAGGAGAGGAGAGCGGATATGAGCGCCGAAACCGTTATGACACCGCCGAGTCAGGTCGCCGCTCCGCCGGAGCCACGCCGTATGGCTCACCCGACCCGGCACCGGGTACAGAGCCGCGTCTTCCGGATCGGTCGCTGGGTGGTGATCATCGGCTTCCTCATCGCGACGCTGGTGCCGTTCTACTACATGCTCTTGCTGTCGGTGAAGCCGATCGGGTCGTTGTTGCAAAATCCCGCCTCCTTGTGGGTCAGGCCTTCCGAGTTCACTCTGCAGACCTACGTGGACGTACTGTCCTCAACCGCTTCCGGAGGCCAAGGCTTCGGCCGCTTTTTGGCCAACAGCGGCGTAGTCGCCCTCGCTTCCGTGGCGCTGGCACTGCTCATTGGGATCCCTGGCGCGTACGCCATCGCCCGATTGCCGTTCATTGGTCGGCGTTACGTGAGTGGGATTTTCCTGGCCGCCTATCTTTTTCCGGCGATCTTGATGGCCATCCCGCTCTTCGTAGGATTCACCCGGCTGGGACTACGCGGCAATCTCGTTGGACTGATCGTCGTGTACACGGCACAAACCGTGCCGGTGGCGATCTACATGCTGCGGAACTACTTCGAGACAGTGCCAGAGGCCATCGAGGAGGCCGGTCTGGTGGATGGCCTGACTCGGATGGGCGTGCTGCGTCAGATCAGCATAAAGCTGGCCCTGCCATCAATCATGTCCACCGGGTTGTTCGTGTTCATGATCGCGTGGAACGAGTTCTTGTTCGCGCTGCTCTTCCTCGTTGATCGGCGGGAGCGCTGGACCGTCTCGCTGGGTCTATCCCAACTCTCCGGCAGCGTCGAGGTCCCGACGACCGTCCTCATGGCGGGCTCGGTCGTCCTCACCCTGCCGATCATCATCATCTTCTTCGCCACCGAGCGGCTGCTCACCGGCGGCCTTACCGCCGGAGCTGAGAAGGGGTAGTCGTGTACGACCCGCTCAGCGTTGCCGATCTTGTTCACGATGAAGTTCGACAACGGATTGAGAGCGGGTACGACATCTCCCGCGTCGAAGCTGATCTTGCCGCGACACCAACCGATGATCTTGATCGTCTGGAGATGCTCTATTTGGAGCTGATCAACACCGAGCGAAGATCAGATTGGGCTTACGAGGAGCCGGAATCCCTCGAGGACATCCTTGACGCCATACCGGCCGGCCGGTTGGACCCGACCGACCATCGTCGTCCGCCGCCCGCGGAACTGGCCAACCGCATCCTCGGCGGCTGGCTGGGACGGATCGCCGGCTGCAATCTCGGCAAGCCCGTTGAGAACGGTGACTCCTGGACCCCGGCTCGTCTTCGCGCGTACCTGGAACTAGCGGGTGCCTACCCGCTGCGTGACTACATCCCGGCTTTGGATCCTATGCCAGAAGGGTTCCAGTTGCACCAGAGCTGGCCCGAGACCACCCGTGGGCGGGTACGAGGCTCGGCTCGTGACGACGACATCGACTATGCGATCTTGAGCGTGTGGCTGCTGGAACGGTACGGGTCTCAGCTCACGCCAAGCCTGGTTGCGAACGCCTGGTTGTCCTTTTTCCCCTATCTTCGAGTGTTCACGGCTGAACGGGCTGTCCTGGTCAATCTGCTGCACAATGTGCCGATAGCGGTGATCGGTGCGACGCGGAACCCCTATCGAGAATGGATCGGCGCCCTGATCCGGGCCGATGTCTTCGGCTGGACGCTTCCCGGTCGGCCTGGCAGCGCTGTCCGACTCGTCTACTCCGATGCATCGCTTTCGCACCGGTGCAATGGGATCTATGCCGCCATGTGGGCGGCGGCACTCGTCTCATCGGCATGTGCGGCGGCAACGGTCCAGGAGGCGGTCGAGCAATCTTTCAACTACGTTCCCGCCGGCTCCCGGCTGGCCGAGGCCCTGAGCAGCGTTCATGATCTTTACCGGACGGGCTGCACCTGGGAGGTGGCAATCGGCGAGATCCGGGCTCGCTTCGGCCACTACAGCTGGGTGCATTCGATCAACAACGCGTGTCTGATCACTGCTGGTCTGCTCTGGGGAGAGGGAGACTTCACCGCCACGGTCGGCCTAACGGTGCAGGGAGCATGGGACACCGACTCGAACGCCGCAACGGCCGGCTCTGTCGTCGGTACCGTGCTGGGCGCCGACCAGCTTCCCCGCCACTTCATCGAGCCGCTCGAGGATCGGACCCGATCTGCAGTCTTCGGCTATGACAACTCCCGGATCTCTGAGCTGGCGAGCCGAACGACAGCCCTTGCCGAGGTCGGCCCAGAATCGAGCCGGCACCTCCACGAGTCCAGAGTGCCCTGATGGCGTACGGCGTAGAGCTGATCAAGCCTCGGGTTGTGGGCCTGCGGGAGTACCCGACACCCGAGCCAGGTTCTGGAGAGGTACGCGTCCGTACCCTCTACTCCGGCATCTGGGCTGGAACCGAGCTCGCCACCTACCGAGGTACGAACCCGTACTTGGAGAAGCACTGGGATGCCGAGGCCGGGCTGTTCCTGCCAGGTCAGTCGACGTTCTCCTATCCGGTCGACGTTTGGGGCTATTCGGAGGTCGGGGAAGTCGATGCGTTGGGCGATGGTGGCACTGGACTCGAGCTCGGCCAGCTGGTCTGGGGGATGTGGTGCCACCGCTCGTCCGCGGTGCAGTCTGCCGAGCGGCTCGTCGGACATCAGTTGCCAGAAAATGTCGACCCGCTGGTCGGCACTTTCGCGCGGGTAGGTGCCGTTGCGCTCAATGCAGTGCTGGCCTCCGGCGCCCGCATCGGCGAGACGGCGGTTGTCTTCGGGCAGGGCGTCATCGGTCTGCTTGCGACCCAGCTGCTCGTCGCCCAGGGCGTTGAGGTCGTCGCCGTCGACATCGTGCCCAATCGGCTGGAACTGGCGGAGGAGTTCGGCGCAACGCCGCTGTCGGCCGCAGCAGGTGATCTTGCCGTGACGGTTCGGGACCTCACCCAGGGACGCTGCGCCGATCGCGTGATCGAACTAGCCGGTGCCTATCCCGCGCTTCACCAGGCGATTCGGGTGGCGGGGGTCGACGGCACGGTGGTCGCGGCTGGCTTCTATCAAGGTCCTGCGACCGCATTGGCCCTGGGGGAAGAGTTCCACCACAACCGGGTGACGGTGGTTTCCTCCCAGATTGGCAGTCTGCCGCTGGCCCTCCGGGATCGGTGGAGTCGGGAACGGCTGCATCAGACCGTGATCAAGCTCTGTGCCGCTGGCCGACTGGATCCCATGCCTTTAGTGACGCATGTGATCCCGGCGAAGCGGGCGGCCGAGGCGTACGAGCTCTTGGACAATCCACCGCCGGATCTGCTGCAAGTGATCCTGGACTTCAGGGAGTCGGCGGAACCTTCCGGTGGAGGGCCGATGTGAGACATACCGTCCGGCTGGCCGTGCAGGAGCAATACCTCCGCGGGGCAACCATGATCGAGAAGTGGGACCATGCGCGCCGCCTGGGGTTCGATGCCATCGAGCTGCGCGGCGCCGGCGAGGGTCACTTTGCGGCACGGCTGGATGAGCTGAAGGCCGCTGCGGCAGCCGGGGTGATCATGCCTACGGTCTGCGTGGACATGCGGCACTTCGTGGGTGACTTCGACGCCGAGAAACGTGCAGATGCCCTGGTGCAAATGAAGTCCCAGCTCTCGGTGATGGCCGAGATCGGCGGCCGGCTGGCCATGACCCCGGCGTCGTACGGGATGTTCAGCAAGCGACTGCCACCTTTCGTGCCGCCAAGATCAGATGAAGAGGACACCGAGATCTTGCTCGAAGCCTTCGGACAGCTGGCGGATCATGCAGAGTCAGAAGATGTGATCATTGCGCTCGAACCGCTGAACCGCTACGAGAACCACATGATCAATACACTGGCGGACGCGCAGGCGCTCTGCGAGAAGATCGGCTCCCGGCATTTCGGGATTGCGGCGGACACCTATCACATGAACATTGAAGAGGCGGATCCGCCAAAGGCCGTGATCGAGGCAGGGCCGTGGATCCGGCATGTCCAGCTAAGTGACAGCAACCGGCTGGAGCCCGGTGCCGGCCACATCGACTGGCCGGTGATCTTGGATGCGGTTTGGGCCGTCGGCTACGACAAGGAGCTGGCGTTTGAGTGCCGGCTGTCCGGCGAGGCGGACGAGGTGCTGCCGGTCGCGGTGCGGCGAATCAGGCAGTCGGCATGGTCCTGACCGCCAAGCCAGAGACACCGACCCGAGGCGAGCACGACCGGCTGCTTCGCGAGGCGGTACGGGTCCTGCTGCGGAACTGGCACGGGCATGCGACCGTGCCGTCGCGGAGCCTGTATCCCCATCAGTGGAGCTGGGATTCGGCCTTCATCGCCCTCGGACTGCAGCACATTTCAGCGACGCGCGCCGCAACTGAACTGCTCAGTCTGTTTGGCGCGCAATGGGCCGATGGTCGAGTGCCCCAGATCGTCTTCAATCCAGCGGTGCCTGACGACGCCTACTTTCCTGGACCGTCGGTGTGGCGGTCCTCGGCAATCGACGGCCACCCGCCTATCGCAACCTCAGGGATCATTCAGCCGCCGGTGCACGCGGTCGCCGTGGCATCGATCGTGCCGCGTCTCGGCGAACGGGGGTTGCGCTTTGCCGAGCGGGCCTATCCCTGTCTGGTTGATCTGAATGCCTACATCCGGAACCGACGTACGGTCGACGGTGGCTTGGCCGCACTGGTACATCCATGGGAGACCGGGCTGGACAACTCCCCGGCGTGGGATCACCCGCTGGCGGCCGTGCCGGCCGATCACACCCTCTTCGAGACCTACACCCGCCGGGACGTTGCTCATGCCGGCGTCGGAGAGCGCCCGACCGACGATGATTACGCGCGCTATATCCGGCTGATGCTGATGTATCGGGACCACGGTTACGACGACGACTGGGTACGCGCCGAGGGAGAGTTCTTGGTCGTCGATCCGACCTTCAACGCCTTGTGGGCTTGGTCGGAGCTAGCGCTTGCCGAGATCGCACGTCGACTGGGCCGCGATCATGATGGGCATCTCGCCGAAGCGGCGCGGATCACAGCGGCGATGGCAGAACGGCTGTGGAGTGAAGATCGCGGGCTGTTTGTGGCATGCGACGTGCGCTCGGGCCGTCTGCTGCCCGAGCGCACGGTCGCCGGGCTGATCCCGGTGATCCTGCCGGGTCTGCCGCCAAAGGTAGTGGCCGCTCTGATTGCCACAGCCACGGGCGAGGCGTTCCGGATTGGCGCTCCTGACGTGCACGGCGTACCGAGCTTCGATCTGACCGATGTGCGGCACGAGCCGCGGCGTTACTGGCGCGGCCCGACGTGGCTGAACACCACCTGGCTGGTGGCACGCGGGCTTGACGTGCACGGGCACCATGAGTTGGCTCGCCGGCTGGATGATGATCTTGTGGGACTGGTGGCGAAATCAGGTTTTCGTGAGTATTTCCATCCGCTGACCGGCCGAGGGCATGGCACCCGGAGCTTCAGCTGGTCGGCCGCGCTGCTGATTCACGTGCTGGCTGCGTCGGACTGAAAACCAGCCACCGCTCCGTGCTCATGTCGGCGGTGGCTCAAGGGCCCAGCGCAAGGTCCGCATAGCGGAGCGGGCCAGTGGTTGCATCAACACCCGTTCGGTTACGGGAAGGCTCGGAAGCAGCAGCTCCACACGAGCCCATGCCGGAAGGGTTGAGACGGCGCCGGCCGCCAACATGCGATAGCCGGCGCGGGCCAGCCCGGCGAACGGTGGGTTGACGAGCAAGAGACTGCTGGCCTCCCGGGCGGGCCCCGATCCACTGAGCTCGGGCCGATAGCTCTCCATGATTTCGGTCAATTCAGTGACGCTGGCAGGCGGTTCAACAACGCCCAGCCGGGCGGCAACGGAGCCTGCCTGGCGCACGTACTCATCCGCCTCAGCTGCAGTCAGCGTTTCTGCACCGAAGGCCTGAAACGCCTGCAGGAAGCTGTCCACTTCGGCGACGTGGACCCACATCAGCAGATGCGGATCATCGGCGGAGTACGGCCTGCCGTCTGGGGTCGTGCCGTTGACTCGGCGATGGACCGCGCGGACGGCGGCGATCGCGCGCTCGGCGTCAGCCACCGTCCCGTACGTGGTCAGCGCGAGGTACCTGGTGGTGCGCTGGAACCGGCCCCAGAAATCGGCGCGAAAGCCCGCATGCTGGTAGACAGCCTGCATCGCAACCGGATGGAGTGACTGCAGGAGTAGCGCGCGGATTCCACCGATGAACATCGACGTATCGCCATGCACCCGCCAGATTGCGTCGCGCTCGGTGAACCAACGCTCGCCGGTGCGCCAGATCTCGGCATGCTGCGCCTCGAAGTCCCCGGCAACGCGTTCCCGCACCGCTTTCGCAAGGGTGGCGCGCGGATTCTGGAGTGTCCCGATCACCACATACCGGAGCGTATGCGCTGCCGCTGTCAACGCAATGTCATGGAACGAGTGGGTTGATCCATGAGCTCCGAAGGCCTCCATGGTTTGAGCCGAGCAATTCCAGGGCATGGTTAGGGCAAAGCACCGGAAGGTGCCCGTGAGAACAGGTTCACAGTGGACGTCGAGACCGAGGTTGCAGCGCTGGTCACCCTGCGCTGGCGTACGCCGCCGCCCGATTCGATTGACGAGCGGTTGATCGTGACCGATGCCGGACACGCCCGCCTTGAGGTGCTGAAACCGCGCTCGCTTGGCGACACGGTGGGCATTTATGAGGGTGCAGTCGAGGAGACCGAGGTACGCGAGCTGGCGGCGGCCGGACCCGAGGTGGAGTTCGACCGTGCGGTTCAGGACCCTCGACTGGTTGCCGTAGGGGCTGCGGCTGATCGCGTCGTTCAGCGCCTGCTCGCCTCGCCGCTCGCGGTGGCTCAGTTCTTTGCACGGTCGGTCGGCGCGGTTCCGCCGCTCCCGGAGACGCTTGCACTCGGGGTTCTGGGAGGCGGCTCCCGGCCCGTCGAGTTCGAGCTCGATTTTGCCGAGTGCGTGGTGCATTTCAGCTGCAGCGGGCGGCCGGTCTCGTCGACACCACTCCCTGAACTATCTGAGGGATTTATGACGTCTGAGGCCGAGGGGCTTGGCGGCATACGCCAACAGGCGACCATCGGACCCGGGATCGTGGGTACCGTCTGCGTGCCGCTTGTGGTCCCAGAAGGTGCGAACGAGCTGAGCGTTCAGGTGGTCGGCACCTGGTTCCTTCCCGACGAACGGCGAGCGGAAGCCTTCGAAGCGCGTACCGAGTGCCAGAAGCTCTAGGCAGTGGGCCGGACGACTTCCCGCCGCTGATGCGACTTCGCCCGTGGTTGGCAAGCCGACCGGCCGAACTCAGGCTGCGTAACGCGGTCAGGGGCGGAAGGTGCGGCCAACCACAATAATGTCTGAGCTGTGGTCGGGTGACCGATTCATAGGTCGGCGAGGCTGTACGTGGTGGCCGGCCGTCGACGGTGATAATCGCTGTCTCGACCGGGCGATCGGCGTGCAGTGTGATCACATCGGCCCGCCTCGACGATGCCACCCTTACTCTCACTTCGCTGACCTCACCGTCGGTTCGGAGGTCCAGCAGCGCAATTCGAGGTGGATCCATGGGCACAACCTCGGCGGGGCCGATCCACCTTGGCGTGGTCCCATAGGGCAGCGGTCGAGGCGGTTCAGCCTCTCCGTTTGAGCTTGGGACGTATCGCGCAGTCCACGGGTCCGGGGTACGGTCCTGGCTGGCCCACGTGGCAGTTCCGGTATCGGTGTCCATCGCGTACAGCAGATTGGCCTGCCGCGGATGATTTTCGTCGAAGCGATCCACCGCGAGCCCAACGCCGGTTAGCAGCATGGTCATGACTGCCGCCCCAGCTACCACGAGAAGGCTGGGCCGCCGTGCGGCCGGCAGGACGAGCTCGATGAGCGGCAGTATCAGCAGCCCAGCGAGTATAAAGAAAAACACCCCCGCTGCACCTAAGGCAATTCCGAGTACTCCGACCAGCGCGATGCCGCCCATGACGAGCAGCACAGTGCCGGGCACCGCTCCGGCGGTGAGTGCGACCACGCTCCAACCGGGTCGTCGGTCGCGGATCAGAAGCGCGATCAACGCGCCAATCCCGGCGGCCGCCGCAGAAAGCGAGCCGTAGTACGACGTGGCGGGGAGCAGCCAGGCGGTGACCACACCGAGGACGGCCGGCCAAACCAATGCTCCGATCGCCATGGACTTCGGCCCGATCCGCCGCCGCAGCGCTAGATACCAGGCCAGCAAGATCGTCACAGCGAGAGCCCCGAGCGCCCAGCGGTACAGGCCAGGACGGTAGGGGTCACCCATCACCAGGTTTCCGTATCCAGGACGAATCATGATCAGCAGTTGCCACCAGCCGATCGCTGCCAAGGGCGCTATCACGAGCGGCAGCAGTGCCGCGCCGGCGCCGGCGAGCATCCGGGGCGCCGTCGCCAGTCCGCGGCGGCGGGCCAGCACCCCTGACGCGATCACGATGCCGAGAGAAAGCCCGGCGAGTGGCCAGACCAACCACGTCGGATAGGTGATCATCTCCCCGAAGGCGGTGAAGAAAACGGCGTCGTCGTCCGAACGCAGCTCGGCAAGATCACGATCAGCCAGCCCGCGGGTGAGACCGAGCATGTTCATGCCCAGGTGCTGCAAACCGGCCGGATCGAGGTTACGGCGCCGAGGCTGCGAACTCCTTGATCAACTCTGCGTTCCCGGACGTGGTTTCGAACATCACCGACGGGCCCGCGTTGCCGGTGGCCTCCCAGTTCAAGATCACTCCGCCGCGATCCGCCAGCGGGTGCTCTGCAACGAACGATGATGCGCCGAGCAGCCCCGCTTCTTCGCCGTCGGTGAAGATCACGATGACGTCATTGCGCAGGGGCCCAGCGCTTACGAGCGCGCGTGCCGTCTCCAGCATCGCTGCGACCGAGGCCTTGTCGTCGGCCGCACCAGGGGTACCAAAGGTGCTGTCGTAGTGGGCCGCCAGGACCACTGACCCGGTGGAGTCATTCCCCGGCAAGGTGGCCACTACATTGTCGACCCGGCCTGCGACGGTGGTGCTTGGAAGGTCTGACTCCCAACGCCGGTCTGCACTTCGACGTTGAACCCGGCAGCGGACATCACAGCCGCGAGATGGTCGCGAATGGCATCACTGCCGACACTCCCGATTGGCGTCGGCTCGGTGCCCGCAATGCGCTGCAGGTCGGTGTACGCGCGCTCGGAGCTGAATGCTGTGGCCGGCACTGACGCCGGCACCGGATCCGGAGGCTGCTGCAACACCCAGCTCAGCACCACGATTGCCGCCAGCGCCAGTAGCGCAAGCGCGCCGCCCACCCGTCGTCGGCGGGCCTCATGATCGTCCAGCAGGCTGGATACGCTGCCGGTACTCGTCATAACGCTTCATGTCTTTCTCGGTATCGATTGATTGCAATTGAACAAGTGAGAGAGACTTGTCGAACTCGGGGGTCTTCTCAAAGACCAGGCAGGCCATGACCAGCGTCACCGTGGAAGCGATCAGACTGACCAAGCATGACATCCGGACCCGTCGGCGAGGATCGGATCGATGAGGTCAGCCTCCGTTCCGCCTGCGGTCTCAGTGATCATCGCGACCTACAACGCCGGTCCGCTCCTCGCTGACGCCTTGGATGCGCTCGCTGTCCAGAGCCTGCCGTCGGACTTGATCGAGATCCTCGTTGTCGACGACGGCTCAACCGACGGCACTTGGAGCTACCTGACTGATCTTGAGCGCACGCGGCCAAATATCAAGATCTTCCAGCAGCCGCATAGCGGAGGCCCCAGCGCCGGTCGCAATCGGGGTCTGTCGGAAGCATCCGGATCGTATGTCTTCTTCCACGATGCGGACGACTACCTCGGTCCAGACGCGCTGCGGCGGCTTGTCGCCGTGGCCGAGCAACAGGGCTCCGACATCGTGGTGGCACGCGTCAGTTGGATCGGCCGACCAGATGCAGAGCGACGTTCGGGCAGAACTGTACTCGACGCAGACCTTCTGAATGATGGCGTCTGGCGGGCGCTGACGCCACATAAGTTGATCAGGCGGTCGTTGATCGAAGATCTTGGTCTCCGCTTCTGCGATGACATGGTGCAAGGCGAAGACCAGGTGTTCATGGCGTCCTGCATGTTCGCCGCTCGCAAGATCAGCATCCTCGGGGGCAGGGATCTCTACCACCGGCGCCTGCTGCCTGACGGCAGCAACCTTTCTCGGCAGCGCCAAACGCTCATCAACAAGCAGCTCACCGCCTCACGGATGGTCGAGCTGGTTGTGGCGAACAGCACACCAGGCCCCCGCCGGGATCGCCTGCTTCAGCGCGTCTTCGTAAAGACACTTCCGCCTGCGCTCGGCCGTCCGTTCATGATCGCTGAGTCAGCGGAGCGCCAGGAGTTCCTGGATGTGATGCAGGCACAGGTCTTCCCCCACATGCCGCCTCTGGTGCTAGGCGAGCTCGGGGACCGGCAGCGGCTGAGGATGCTGACTGCCAGGGTCGGTTCGCCGAGAGATCTGGTCAAGCTCAATCGGGTGTTGCGCCAACCGTTGATGTACGGCGAGGGAGAGCTTCCCACGTACACGCTTGGCCCTGATCTCGACCGGCTACTTAGTCCAGAAGACCGCCAAGTCGGAGCACCGAGGCTGGCCTCGCCGCCGCTGCTCTGCGAGGCTTCCCTCTCCCGTAACCGGCTGATCATCAAGGTGAATGTTGACAAGTCCAGCGCCCCCGCCGGGCAGCTCAGCCTGGCGGCTTGGTTCCGCGGCAGGCCAGATTTTGTTGATCTTGGACCGGAGGCTTCACGTGCCGGCACTATGCTGACTTTCAAGATCAGCGCCCGCCGGTTGTTGCACGATGAGTTCGACTCATCCGATGCCGTCCTGCTGCTGCAGGCCGAACGTAAGGGAACGATCATGGCCGCAAGCCCGATCATGATCCCGAGCGACAGCATTCCGCCCACTGCAAGAACTGAGGAAATGCGAAACGGCCGAATACAGGTCGGCGCCACGCCGCGGGGGTCGATGGTCGTCACGGTGAAGCGTCCGAGACGGTTGCCCGTTTGGCATCGTCCCCGACTGGCCGGCTGATAACGGCTGTTCAGCCAGCCTTGACAGCCTCGATAAGGGCCGATTTCGCATCTGTGTCATCACCGACAACCAGAACGGTGGTCGTAATCGGACCCACGTTCCTCGTGCTAAGTGTGGTCGCGAAGGTCGTGTTAAGGCTTTCAGCACACGGCGACTCAATTCAGGTACTCCGAAAGACGCACAAACCGGAAGCCTTGCTTGCGCAGTTTGGGCAGCGCGGCTTCGATT
>JAICEV010000002.1 GCA_025923975.1 Propionibacteriaceae bacterium | reverse complement strand
TCGCTGATCAGGTCCAGTCGCAGACAGCGGTGCCGATCACCGTGGCCACGATTCCGGTTGCCGTGATGCCGGGCGCGGCTGGAGCTCATCGGCAGCAGCAAGATCAGCAACAGCAGGGCTGGCAATGGGGTGGGACATGCTGAGCCGGATCGCAGAGTCGCTGTTCTGGATCGGCCGTTACGTGGAACGGGCCGAGGACACGGCCCGACTGCTGCAGACCCACCTGAGGATGCTGATCGAGGACACCACGGCCGCCGAGGTGGATGCCTGTCGCAACCTCTTGGCGTTGATGAGTGCTGATCATGTCGAAGATCCGACACTGACTGACCTGCTGCGGGTGCTCGGATATGACCCGTCCGAGCCAACGTCGATCTACTTCTCATACGCTGCGGCGCGGGACAATGCACGCCGAGCCCGTGAAGTGATCCCGCTCGACCTCTGGGAGTGTGTGAACACAACCTGGCACCAGCTCCCAACAACGCCTTTCGGGGCGACCGGCGCACATGTCTTCCTGAACTGGGTACGCGAACGCAGCGCCATGTTCGCGGGAATCGCTCGTAGCGTTATGGTCCGTGATGATGGCTGGGAGTTCATGTCCATGGGCCGATCACTCGAGCAAGTTGACATGACGTCCCGGCTTGTTGCATCGGCCTCGCTCGCCCACGGCAGCATCCAATGGCCCGCGGTACTGCGAGGGTGCGGCGGACACGACGCCTTCCTGAGGACCTATCGAGGTCTCTACACCGACCGCGAAGCGGCCGAGTTCTTGATCGTGGACGCGAGGTTCCCGCGTTCGATCATGCACGGGCTTATCGCGGCTACCGACAGCCTGCAGAAAGTGGCCCAGAACAACGTGGTGACAGCACAGCATGCTCAGACCGCGGTTCGCTCTCTCGGCCAGCTTCGGGCTCGCTTGGAGTATGCCGATCTTGATGAGCTGCTTGCCAACCTCAACCGTGAAATGTCAGCTGTTCAAGATGTCGCGGCTCAGGTGACCATCACCGTCGCCACCAGCTATTTCGCTGCTGCGGATCCGACCGCTTGGATCACCGAAGGGACGCGTTGAGATGCGGCTGAGCATTGATCATCAGACGGGATTCCGGTACGCAGCGCGCGTCAAGTCCTCATACAACGAGGCGCGGATGTCGCCGGCGGAGACCGATCACCAGACGGTGTGGAGCAGCCGCGTCACCATCGAACCGGCGGCGTGGAGCTTCAGCTACACCGACTACTGGGGCACCGTTGCCACCACCTTCGAGGTGCACGAGCCGCATGACCGACTGAGGGTGCACGCCCAGAGCGTTGTCGAGACCCATGGAGATGATCTTGCCTGGGACGTCGACCGGCGGGTGGCCCCTAACGATCTTGGGTGGCCAGCCCTGCGGGACCGCGCCGTGGTGGACAAGATGGCCGAGTTCCTCACCGTCAACGAACGCACCCAGCCTCCTGAGGAACTGGCTGACCTGGCCGCAAGGACGACGACACAGCCGCCTCGACTGGCGGCCTTGGACGTCTGTGCCCTGATTCATGATCGTTTGAGCTACGAGCGCGGCTCGACGAAGGTAACAAGCACAGCCAGTGAGGTCTGGGAGCTGAGTCGCGGGGTCTGCCAGGATTACAGCCACCTGGCACTAGGAGCCCTGCGCTCTATGGGTCTGCCCGCCCGATACGTATCGGGTTATCTACATCCGGGCAAGGGTGAACCGAACCAGATCGTGGAGGGTGAAAGCCATTCCTGGGTGGAGTGGTGGTGCGGCAGTTGGGTGGCGTACGACCCAACGATGTCCCGGCGGCTGACCGACGGATACGTCCGAGTCGGCCACGGTCGCGACTACGGCGATGTAGCGCCGCTGCGCGGCACGTACTCCGGCGGCCGCTCACAGATGTTCGTCACCGTTGAGATGACCGAGCTGGGCTAGACCCGCCGCTGCGCGTCTGGGCGCAGCTGTCCTAGGCCGATATCTTGTCGGCATGAGCAACTACGGGCAGCAGCCGCCTTACGGACAGAATCCGGCCAATCCGTACGGACAGCAGCAGCCCGGGCCGTATGGGCAGCCACAGCAGCCGTACGGTCAGTCGTCTGCGGGACGCCAGCCTCAGCCGCCGTATCCAGGCCAACAGGGGCCGTACCCTCAGCAACCGGGTCAGTACCCGCCGCCGCAACAGCCGTATGGTCAGCCCGGGCAGGGCCCGTACGGGCAACCGGGGCAGTGGACTCCACAACCGCCGGCCATGAAGCAGCCCACTGTTGTCCAGCGGCCGCTGCCAGTCGTGACCATGGAGACGGTTCCAGGTCGCGAGATCTCAACGGTGGTCGGCGACGTGGTCGGTGTCGTGGCGCGTACCCGGGAACTGCGGCCTGACCTTCGCGGCGGGAACCCGATAGACGGCTATGTCGTCATGCTGACCGACTCGCGTCAGGATGCGGTGGCACGAATGGTTGATATGGCAGTGGCCGCCGGCGCGGACGCGGTGGTCGGGCTGAAGTTTGATTGCAGCGAGATCACTCAGTCACTCAGCGAGGTCGCAGCGTACGGTACCGCGGTCACGCTGGTGCCTGAGCAAGATGAGGCAGCCGAAGCCAGCGCCGACGAACAGGGCAGCACAACAGGTGATAGCGATGATCAAGTGGGCGGCGACGAGGACACCATCCGGAGCTGGCCGCCGAGCTCGTGGCCGTCACCGGAGCCGCAGTCTGCTGGCCCGGACGCTGATCAGCGGTAAGAATTAGGCGTATGAGCGGTCGCGACAAGCCCGGCAAGGCCGGCCATAAACAGGCACCCGAGGACGAGACCAAGCGCAAGTTCAGAGAGGCTCTGGCAGCCAAGCAGGGTCGTAAGGGCGAGGACCATATCGATAACGCTCAACAGCACGTCCATCCGCATGGCCCGGTTGAAACCAAGCGCACGACCTTCCGACGCAAAACGGGCTAGCTAAGTACGCGCGCCCTGAGCCCTACTTTGCGCCCTGAGCCTGTCGAAGGGCACCGGCTAGCTCATCGACAAGCCTTACCCGAATGCCTTCGTGATTTGGTTCGAATCGGATGTCCGAGAGGTCACTGACGATGGCGTCCGCATCGAGTGCCTCGCGAGGTGTCGTCGTGACAACCGCCAGCGTGAAGCAACCGGCAGCGCGGGCTGCCTCTAGCCCCTTGGGAGCGTCTTCTACCACAAGGCAGCGACGTGGGTCGACGCCCAGTCGGCGAGCCGCCTCGAGGAACGGCTCGGGGTGCGGCTTGCCGTGCGTTACATCGTCGACGGTCACAAGTACCGAGGGAGGCACTAACGCTGCGGCACCGATTCGGGCTTCAGCAAGCGGTACGGTGCACGATGTAGCGATCGCATTCTTTGCGTTCGCCAGTGAGGCCAGAGCCTCAACCGCTCCGGGGAGCACGACAACGTCGGCCAGGTCCGTGAGTTCTAATTCGGTAATGCGCCGCAGCGCCGCGTCATGCAGATGCTCCGGCATCACAGCACGTACCACCGATGCCGATGGCACGCCATGGTGCCGGACCACGTCCGTTGGGGCGAGTCCATACTCCCTTTCCCACGTCGCCCAGGCCCGCATCACCGCTGGAGTTGAGTCGATGAGCGTTCCGTCCAAGTCGAAAATGACAGCCTCGAACAGCTCATCGGCCAGTCGGCCCAAATCCACCGTTTTATTCCTCCCAAATCGGCGAGCGCCGCTATTGTTCATTGCACTCTCTAACCGCGGCACACCGCCGGATAATCCAGCTGATGGCGGATCTCATCCCTCATTGCGGATGTCCCTTGATGAGTGAGTACTCACTCACTAGGCTGACTGGGTGACTCGCGCCGCCCCGTTACCCCTCGATGAGCGCCGAGCCGCGCTCATTGCGGCGACCGAGCCCCTACTGGAGCAATTCGGGCGCGAGATCAGTACCAGGCAGATCGCCGAGGCTGCAGGCATTGCCGAGGGGACTATCTTCCGCGCCTTTGCCACTAAGGAGGAGCTGATCGATGCTGTCATCAAGGACTCCTTCGACATCCACCGCACCTGCGACGAACTCGCCCAGATCGATCGCGGCTTGAGCCTTGAGGAGCGGTTGATTGCAGCAGTTGTCATCCTGCAGGAACGGCTGCGGCGGGTCTTTGCGCTGTATGGATCGCTGCGGCTCCGTAAGGAGGCGCCGGACCATGACAGCTTCCGAACAAGACAGCAGGCGGACAATGAGCTGATCAATGAGGCCATCGCTGCCCTGATCGGACCAGACCAAGATCAGCTCCGGTTAGCTGTCATGGAGGCGGCCAGTGCGCTGCGGGCGATTACATTTGCGATCACCCATCCCATCCTCGGCGATCAGCGGCTCGCTGATCCAGAACAAATTGTTGATCTTGTTCTGAACGGTAGCTGCCGGCGCCTATCACCAGATAGGGAGCGGGCATCATGCTGATCCGCCTGCTCCGTACCTACCTCGCACCCTACCGGCGCCAGATCGCTGGCCTCTTGATCTTGTCGCTCGCCGGTACCATGGCCGCCCTGCTGCTGCCCAGTCTGAACGCGGCGATCATCGATGAGGGCGTGGCTAGGGGCGACATTGGCTACATCTGGCGTACCGGCCAGATGATGCTCGCTGTCACGCTAGTACAGGTTGGCTGCTCGATCTGGGCGACTTATCTGGGCGCCAAGACAGCGATGAGCTTCGGCCGCGACGTACGTGCGTCGATATTCGAGCGGGTGCTTTCCTTCTCTTCCCGCGAGCTCAATCACTTCGGGGCGCCGTCGCTGATCACCCGCAACACCAACGATGTCCAGCAGGTGCAGACGCTCGTCCTGTTGAGCGCCACCATGTTTGTCGCAGCCCCGATCACCATGATCGGCGGAATCATCATGGCGCTTCGTACCGACGTCGGCCTGTCCTGGCTGGTAGCGGTAGCGGTGCCGGTGCTGGCGATCTCGATCTACCTGGTGATCCGCAAGATGGGTCCGCTATTCCGGTTGATGCAGACCCAGATCGACACCGTCAACCGCGTGCTGCGTGAGCAGATCACAGGCATCCGAGTGGTCCGCGCGTTCGTCCGCGAGCCGTTTGAGACGAAGCGCTTCGCACAGACGAACAAGGAGCTGACTGCCACGTCCACCTCGGTGGGCCGGTATGTGGCGTCGATCTTTCCGATCGTGATGTTCATCCTCAATGTCTTCAGCGTGGCAGTGCTGTGGTTTGGAGCGCGGCGAATTGATGCCGGCGACATGCAGATCGGAGCGTTGACGGCCTTTCTGACCTACCTGATTCAGATCTTGATGTCAGTCATGATGGCAACGTTCCTGTTGATCATTGCACCACGCGCGGCAGTGTGTGCTGAGCGGATCCAAGAGGTGTTGGGTACCGAATCCTCGGTGCTGCCGCCATCGCATCCGATCACGGAGCTACGGGCATCTGGGATCGTGGAGCTCGAGGATGTGGAGTTCGCCTACCCGGGAGCGGCGTCCCCGGTCTTACGGAACATCAGGTTCACCGCTGAACCGGGACAGACGACCGCAATCATCGGCTCTACCGGCGCTGGCAAGTCCACCTTGATCTCGCTGATTCCGCGGTTGTTCGATGCCACTGGCGGATCAGTCAAGGTGGATGGGGTTGAGGTCCGGGACTGCGACCAGGAGCTGCTGTGGAGCCGGATCGGTCTGGTACCGCAGAAGGCGTTCCTCTTCTCTGGCACCGTCGGCAGCAATCTCCGGTATGGCAATCCCGATGCCACCGACGAGGAGCTGTGGCGAGCCCTTTCGGTGGCTCAGGCTGATGACTTCGTACGCGAGATGCCCGGCCAACTGGACGCACCCATTTCGCAGGGCGGCGCCAATGTCTCCGGTGGCCAACGACAGCGGTTGTCCATCGCACGGGCGTTGCTGAAGCGACCGGAGATCTATATCTTCGATGACTCCTTCTCGGCGCTTGATGTTGCAACTGACGCGCGGTTGCGCGCTGCATTGCAGCGGGAGACCGCCGAGGCTGCGGTGATCATCGTCGGGCAGCGGGTGGCGACCATCGCCGATGCAGACAAGATCGTTGTACTCGAACACGGCGAGATCGTCGGCTCCGGCACCCATGATGAATTGCTGGTGCACTGTCCCACCTATGCCGAGATCGTGGATTCCCAACTCAGCGCTGAGGAGGCTGCAGCGTGAGCGGCAACGGCCAGACGGCTCCAGCCGGCGGCAACGGACAGGGAGCGGCGCCTAAGGCGCCGGAGCGCCCGAAGTATGGTCCGCCCGCCGGAACCGGGCGCACGTGGGGGCAAGCGCGGCCGGTCGAGAAGTCGCTGCACTTTTTCCCCTCCCTCAAGCGGCTGATCGGCCATCTTGCACCCGAGCGGATGGTCTTGAGCTTGGTGTTGCTGCTCGCGGTCACCGGCATCGTGATGAACGTGCTGGGACCCAAGATCTTGGGCATGGCCACCGACGTGATCTTCACCGGCGTTCTCGGCAAGGACCTGCCAAGCGGGGCTACCAAGGAGCAGGTGGTAGCTGAGTTGCGCGCCGAAGGCAACGGCCAGCTTGCCGACATGATCGAGCGGCTGAACGTGGTACCAGGGCACGGCATCGACTTCACGCTCTTGGGGCAGCTCCTGCTGCTGGCGCTGGTTCTGTACTTGATGGCGTCGTTGTTCTTGTGGCTGCAGGGCTACTTATTGAACGGCGCGGTGCAGCGCTCTGTCTCAACGTTGCGTGACCAGGTCGAGCAGAAGATCAATCGGCTGCCACTCAGCTACTTCGATAAGCAAACTCGCGGCGAGTTGCTAAGCCGGGTGACCAATGACATCGACAACGTCTCACAAGCGCTGCAGCAAACGCTGAGTCAGCTGCTCACCTCACTGCTCACTGTCATCGGCGTTACCGTGATGATGTTCGTCGTATCGCCGGTGCTGGCACTCATCGCAGCGTTGACGATTCCGGTATCGATCTTGGTGACGGCGGTGATCGGGAAGCGCTCCCAGAGGCTCTTCATCCAGCAATGGAAGTCCACCGGAGAACTGACCGGCCACATCGAGGAGGCATTCACCGGCCAGTCCCTGGTTAAGGTGTTCGGCCGGCAGCGTGAGGTCGAGGCGGTGTTCGAGGAGCGGACCCGCGTGTTGTTCAGCTCGAGCTTTGGCGCCCAGTTCGTCTCTGGTTTGATCATGCCGCTGATGTTCTTCATCGGGAACCTCAATTATGTGGCGATCGCCGTGGTTGGAGGGCTCCGCGTGGCCAGCGGCACGATGAACCTCGGCGATGTGCAAGCGTTCATCCAATACACGCGGATGTTCACCCAGCCGCTTACTCAGCTGGCCTCGATGGTGAACATCTTGCAGTCCGGTGTGGCGTCCGCTGAGCGGGTTTTCGAGGTGCTCGACGAGGAAGAGCAGGTGCCGGAGGAAGTGAGCTCGCTCAACCCGACCTGCGGGCGGGTGGCGTTCGAACACGTCTGGTTCTCCTACAATGCCGACACCACCAAGGGGGACGGCGCCCTTGAACCCCCGAAAAAGCCCAAGAAGCCTTTGATCAAGGATCTGTCTCTGGTGGCCGAGCCGGGAAGCACGGTGGCCATTGTTGGTCCGACCGGCGCCGGCAAAACCACACTAGTCAACTTGATCATGAGGTTCTATGAGCTGGACCGCGGCCGGATCACCCTCGATGGTGTGGACATTGCCACCGTGCCGCGGTCGGCGTTGCGCGCCAACATCGGCATGGTGCTGCAGGACACCTGGCTGTTCCACGGCACTATCCGAGACAACATCGCCTATGGCCGGCCGACCGCCACCGAAGAAGAAATCCATGCAGCGGCCGAAGCCACTTATGTTGACCGCTTCGTCCATGCGCTGCCGGACGGCTATGACACGGCACTGGACGAGGAAGCCAGCAATATCAGCGCTGGCGAGAAGCAGTTGATCACTATTGCCCGAGCCTTCCTGGCCGACCCGGCGCTGCTGATCTTGGATGAGGCGACCAGCTCGGTGGATACCCGGACGGAGGTGCTGGTGCAGCGGGCCATGGCCGCGCTGCGGACGGATCGGACCAGCTTCGTGATTGCCCACCGGCTTTCCACCATCCGTGACGCCGACGTCATCTTGGTCATGGAGGACGGTCAGATCGTCGAGCAGGGCACTCATCACGAGCTGCTCGACGCCCGCGGCCATTACTTCGATCTTTACAACTCGCAGTTCACTGCAGCCATCGAAGAGCAGGAAGAGTTACGACCCGGGATTCCGGTTGGGGCCGGACCAGCTCGTGGCCCGAGACCGTTCTGAATTACCCCTCGGAGCGAAGCACAAACCAGCCGTTCAGGACGAGCAGATTCTGGCGCCATCGATCGGTCTCGAAGACCTCGGCTCCGTATGGCGCTCTGCGAGCGTCGGTCTCAAAAAGGGTCGTTAACCCGATCCCGAAGTTCGCTGGAAACTTCACTCCAGATGAGGTTGCGAGCCAGATTTGTGCCTAAACCGAGCATCTAGGGTGAGGTTTCCAGCGTGACAACTCCCTGACTCTGCCGGAAGCACCGGAAGGTGAGGTTCATTCGAGGCCCGACTGCGCGCGACGTCTTGGGAACAGCATGCGCATAGTCGCTCTGCGACTCATCGCGCATGACGAGCAGGTCACCGTGGCCAAGATCCCAGCTCCATCGCTCGC
This sequence comes from Propionibacteriaceae bacterium, assembly GCA_025923975.1. Lineage (GTDB taxonomy): Bacteria > Actinomycetota > Actinomycetes > Propionibacteriales > Propionibacteriaceae > Microlunatus. The sequence goes on along the minus strand of JAICEV010000002.1, from coordinate 22,273 downwards.
GAGTCGCACGATGCCGCAGCACAAACCGTCGCTGGTCGCCGAGGCTGACCGACGCGATGGTCGGTCGCGGACCCAGCTCCGGTTCGTTGTCGCTGTGGTAGCCCATGGAGTCAGTTCCGTCCCGATACAGATTGGCCAAGCAGGAGTTGAAGTCGACACGCAGCTCCCGGCGAAGGCGATCGCGCAGCTCGGCCAGGGCTGTAGGCCAGGGAGCCGGCTCGTTCACGGTGCCGGAGTAGCGGTAGGCGCCATCCCCGAACCACGCGGTTAGCCGGGGCGTTGGCACCGTGCGGCCATGCACCGTGACGCCATGCTGCTCCCAGACGATCTCGTCATGAAGCACCCTGAATAGCCCGTCAGCATCGGCGACCCAACTGGGGTAGTAATCAACACAAGGCCGCGGCATATGGGCAACGTACAGCTGCGAGCGGCGCATCCATGCTCGATGCGCGAGCAGCTCCAAAACAGCGTGAGGGATTCGTAAGCACCGGTTCGTTGTCCGAGGGCCTGCGGCAGCGCAGGATGGGGAGGTGCACAGGCGCGACGAGCGGGACGCGGAACGCGCCACCCGATGGTGGACAAGGCTCGCGGGAGCTGTGGCCGGTCTCGCTGGTATCGGCATCGCCACGCTCGCGGCGTGGCTAGTAGCGCCCGCCGGCTCTCCGGTACCCGCCGTCGGCGAGCTGATCATCAACCTGCTACCGGCTTCGTTGGTCAATTTCGGCAAAGAGGTCCTAGGCTTCGCCGACAAACCCGTACTGCTCGCCATCATTGTTGCCGCAATCTTGATCATCTGTGGTCTGGCGGGCGAGCTTGAGTGGCGACGACGATTTGCAGGCGCCGCGCTGTTCGCCGTGGTTGCCGTGCTCGGCTTGATTGGAGTCGGCACCCAGCCGGACGTCACGTTCGCCGCTTACGTGCCAACAATCATCGGTCTCCTGCTGGCCTACATGATGTTGAGCACACTCATCAGCCAGCTGCACAAATGGCGCACACCACAGGCGGCCGAAAAGACTGCTGAGGCACAATCGGCGGCGCGGCGCAACTTTCTCGGCTGGACGATCGTAGTCGGAGCTGCCGGGACAGTGGCAGCCATCACCGGCCAGCTGCTGGTCAGCGCATCGACCGCTGTGAACACGGCACGCGAGAAGCTGAAGCTGCCGACTCCCACGACGCCTCCATCGGGCGCTCCACCGGGTGCCGACCTCCACATCGAGGGCCTTACGCCATATGTGACTGCGAACGACGACTTCTATCGCATCGACACCGCACTTCAAGTACCCGTAGTCGATCCCGCGACCTGGAGCCTTCGCATCACTGGGATGGTCCAGAACCCCATCCAGATCAACTACGCCGAGCTGACTGCGAAGCCGCTCGTGGAGCACATGACCACGCTGACCTGCGTCTCCAACGAGGTTGGTGGCGATCTGGCTGGCAACGCGCTGTGGCTGGGATACCCCATACGCGAGCTGTTGGCCGAGGCGAAGCCTCTCCCAGGCGCAGACATGGTGCTCTCCAAGAGCCATGACGGCTGGACTGCGAGTACGCCGCTGTCAGCCCTTACCGATCCACACCGCGAAGCCGTGCTGGCGATCGGCATGAACGGTGAGCCCTTGCCAATCGAGCACGGATTCCCAGTCCGCATGGTCGTCCCTGGCCTGTACGGTTTCGTGTCCGCGACGAAGTGGGTGACCTCGCTGAGGGTCACCACCTACGCCGAAGAGCAGGCCTATTGGACACCGCTCGGCTGGTCGCCGAAGGCGCCGATCAAGCTGGCGTCGCGCATTGATGTACCGCGCAAGGCGACTGTCAATGCGGGAGTGGTCGTCGTCGCGGGAGTCGCCTGGGCGCAGCACACGGGCATCTCTGCTGTCGAGGTGCAGGTTGACCAAGGCGCCTGGCAGCCGGCTCAGCTTGCCGAGACTGTTGGTCCTGACACCTGGCGGCAGTGGAAGTACGAGTGGCCGGCCACTTCCGGCACGCACACGCTTACGGTTCGAGCCACCGATGCGAATAGACAGCTGCAGACGGCCCAGGTCGCTCCATCCATGCCGGACGGCGCCACCGGCTACCACTCGATCAGGGTCAAGGTTCGCTAACCCCATGCTGATGAGTCAGCGTGCATTAAGTTTCCTGATGTGCGCATCGCGGTAGCCCGGGAACTGGCTCCGGGCGAGGCTCGCGTTGCGCTCGTTCCCGACCTGGTGGGCAAGCTACGCACTGCCGGCTATGAGGTGGCCGTGCAGACAGCAGCGGGTGCCGGGGCCTCCTTAACCGACGCGGCGTACGAGGCGGCGGGTGCTTTGGTCACTGACCACCCGTTCGACCAGGCGGACCTCGTGCTGAGCGTGCAACCTCTCGACGCCGAATGCTTGGCGCCGTTGCCGTCTGGAGCTGCGACGATCTCGTTCTTTCCGCTGGCCGGCCGCCCGGGCGACATCGCTTTGCGTCGGGATCGGAAGATCACAACCTTCGGAATGGAGTACGTGCCGCGGATTTCCCGCGCCCAGTCCATGGATGCTCTGAGCTCTCAGGCCATGGTGGCCGGCTACCGGGGCGCAATCGTCGCGGCTGAGATGCTGGGCCAGTTCTTCCCGCTGAGCATGACGGCCGCGGGTACGGTTCCTCCGGCCCAGGTCGTCGTGCTCGGTGCTGGAGTCGCAGGGCTCCAGGCGATCGCGACCTGCCGACGCCTCGGTGCTGTGGTGAAGGGCTATGACGTACGTGCTGCCGCGGCGGAGGAAATCCGATCGATGGGCGCGCAGGCGATCGAGCTGCCGCTGCCGACGCTCGAAGGCGCGGGCGGCTATGCCCGGGAGATGACCGAGGACCGCGCCCAGCGGCAACGCGAGCTGCTCGCCAGCTACGTTGCGGCCGCCGATGCGTTGATCACGACGGCAGCTGTGCCCGGGCGGCGCGCGCCGCTCCTGGTGACCACCGAGATGGTCCTTCAGATGGCACCAGGGTCGGTTGTGGTCGACCTTGCCGCCGAAGCCGGAGGTAACGTCGAGGGCGTGGTCGCCGGTAGCGTGGTGCGCGTGGGCTCGGTGCGGCTGTGGGGTGGTGCGAATGTGCCTAGCCAGATGCCCGCACCAGCCAGTCGGCTCTACGCCCAGAACCTGCTGAATGTGATCATGCTGATGACCCGTGACGGCCGCTTTGCGCCCGACCTTGACGACGAGATCATTTCCGCGATGTGCATCACCCACGATGGACAGGTCTTTGACGGAACTAGAGCTGGAGCGGCCAGTTGAGCACTGAACCGATCATTTGGTTAACGATCTTCGTATTGTCCATCTTTGTCGGCGTAGAGGTGATCTCCAAGGTCTCCTCGACCCTGCATACTCCCCTGATGTCAGGAGCCAACGCCATCCATGGCGTGATCTTGATCGGTGCAGTTCTGGTGGCAGGGACCGCTCAATCGACACCCATTCTGGTGTTGGGTCTGATTGCCGTGATCTTGGCATCCATCAATATGGTTGGCGGTTTCGTGGTTACCGACCGAATGTTGATCATGTTCTCGCGCCCGCATCGCGCGCTGCAGAAACAGGGACGCCAGGAGCTCGAGCAGTGACACCAGCGTGGGCCCAGCTGGGCTACCTGGCGGCGGCAGTCTGCTTCATCGTCGCTCTCAAGGCTTTGTCGTCACCCAAGACCGCCCGCCGAGGCAACCTCATCGGTGCAGCTGGTGCGGTACTGGCCTGCGTGATCACCTTCCTGGTTTCCGACATCAACCATCTGCTGCCCATCGTGGCGGCCATCGCGGCCGGCACGGCGATTGGCGTGCTCGGCGCTTACCGGGTCCAGATGACTCAGATGCCGCAGCTGGTGGCACTGTTCAACGGTGTCGGTGGTGGAGCCGCCGCCATTGTGGCAATCATCGAGTTGGCCGACCTTGGCGCGGGCCCGGCACCGATCTTCGACTTGATCGCCACGGCGTTCACAATCGTGGTCGGCTCGGTCAGTTTCGCCGGCTCAGTGGTTACCTTCCTGAAGCTGCAAGAGCTCATGACGACACGGCCCATTGTGTTCGGCGGATATCCCATCGTGTACGGGCTGGGATTGCTGGCCGCAGTTGCTTTCAGTGTTGGCTTGGTACTTGCCCCGAGCCTGCTGTTCGCGCTGCTGCTGGCGGCCATCGGCGCTGGACTGGGCGTGCTGCTCGTGTTGCCCGTTGGCGGCGCTGACGTGCCGATCGTGATCTCCTTGCTGAACGCGTTCACCGGCCTGACCGTCGCCGCCAGCGGCTACCTGCTCGAGAACATCCTGCTGCTGGTTGCCGGCACTCTGGTCGGGTCTGCCGGCACCTTGCTCACCCGCCTGATGGCGAATGCCATGGGCCGGTCGGTGATCAACATCCTCTTTGGCGCACTGAAGGGTGGATCGACCCTCGGCGCCACCACAGTCAGCGATCGCCCGGTGAAGTCGGCTGGACCCGCCGATGTCGCGATCCTGCTCGCGTACGCGCAACGCGTGATCATTGTCCCGGGCTACGGGTTGGCGGTGGCGCAGGCCCAGCACACGCTGCGCCAGCTTGTCGACCTGCTGACCGAGCGCGGCGCACACGTCGACTACGCCATCCATCCAGTCGCTGGCCGCATGCCTGGTCATATGAACGTGCTTCTCGCCGAGGCTCAGGTGCCGTACGAGCAGCTCAAGGAGATGGACGAGATCGATCCGGAGTTCAAACAGGCGGACGTGGCGCTGGTTGTCGGCGCGAACGATGTCGTGAACCCTGCAGCCGAAACCACACCTGGCGCTCCGATCTACGGCATGCCGATTCTGCATGCCAATCAGGCACGTCAGGTCGTTTTCATGAAGCGCTCGATGCGCCCAGGATTCGCCGGCATCGAAAACGAGCTGCTCTACGAGCCGACGACCACGCTGCTTTTCGGGGATGCGAAGGACACCATGAGCAAACTGCTCGCCGAGCTCAAGGCCCTCACCGTTTGACGCGGTTATGGCTTCAGGAATTCGCGGAAGGATGAACCGCCGATCTTCGCCTGGGCATCCGGAAGATTGGCCCCCGCATCGAACGCTCGCAGTGTGCCGCCCTTGGCCGGAATGGTGATCAGTCGAGGCGCAGACTTTCCTTCCTGGGCGCGCATCAATGCGACCGCATCGGCGAGGCTGACACGCTCGGGCCCGGCCCGATCGGCGGCTCGGTGATAGCCGGACGGTACCGGCCCCAGTGCGATGTCGGCGAGCTCGGTTGCGACCCAGCGGTGGTCGCACGACTGGAATGACATACCGCTGGGCACGAACGCCAGCGCACCGGGCGTCACGGTACGGGCGATCGATGCGACCAGCGTATGGAACTGCGTGGCCCGCACCACCGTCACCGGCAGTCTGCTGCGTCCTAGCACCAGCTCGCAGGCATACTTCACGCCGTAATACCGCTGGGGGATACGGTCGCAGCCAACAATCGAGATGTAGACAACATGCGGCGGTGTCGGTCGATTGGCCAAAATCTTGATCATGCGGCGGGTGCCGTCTAGGTCGACTCTGCGATAACGCAGCCGATGGGTGGCCGCATGCACCACGCATTCGGCACCATGCAGTGCAGCCTCCAGCCCTTTACCGGTAGCAAGATCAACACCGGTGCGGCGGCTTGCTGAGCTGACTGTCACACCCAGTCCCTCGAGCCTGCGTACGAGTTCGGTGCCGAGCAGACCTTTGCCTCCGGTGACCACGATCTTCATCGGCACCCTCCGACTTGTCAGAATCTTGTTGATGTATAGCTCAACTGGATTCTGACAAGTCGGCAACAGGAGGTCAGCATGGCGGTCGCCAGTCGAGGAGCGGCGCTGAACGCTTTTCGAGAGTTGATCAACCGCGATCCCGTGGAAGTCGGAACGATCTTGCGCCGGCCCTACATCCCCGGCGATTTCGAGCCATCGGACGACCCGGTTCGGATGGATCCCGCCACACTGATCGGAGGGTACGGCAGTGAAGCGCGGTACACGTTCAACGCTCAAGATCCGGCGACGATGCTCGCTATTGCCAGCGCACCTTCAGATGTTCTGTCCGGTCGCCCTTCGATCACCAGTGAATCTGTTGCCGCGTACGCCAAATCCAGCCTTGATCTCACGATGGAGGGCGGCACCACATCGGGTGTGGTTTACCCGCTCGCCGTGTGCGAGTTGGCCACCAGCTTTCGGTTCCGCAACGTCGGCGGAGCCTCGGCCGGCGCGATAGCCGCAGCGCTCACCGCAGCCGCCGAGCTCGGTCGCAGCGGCAGGGTGTTGGCGGCGGGCCTGGACCAGCAGATCGGTGATCAGCAAGACCCCTCGGCGGCGACGAACGGCGGTCATATTCGCACGGGCTTCACCGGCATGATCGATATCATCAGCTGGCTCACCCAGACCCGACCCGGCGATTCTGCAACGGAGGAGTACCGGCTCGCTCAGCTCTTCCGACCCGGACGAGCCACCGCTGGCATCTTTCGGGTGGCGGTCGCGGTCATGCGTGGCCAGAGCTGGCCGCTGCCATTGCTCGCCCTGTTTGCTTTTGGATGGATCCCGCGCCTGTTCACGCTGGCGCTGATCTCGGGTGCGGTAGTGCTCACCGGCTACATGGAATGGCGGTTTACCGGGGCGCCCCGCACGGTCCCTGAGATGATCGGGCTTGGTGCGCTGGGGGTTCTGGCCTTCATTGCCACGGTCGTCGGTGTAGTGCTTGTCTTGCAGGGAATCAGATCTGGGCTGCGCAAGCCTCCGGAGGACGATGGCGCAACACCGGCCTGGCTGGCAGCGTTGCGCTTGTACACCAGCGCGTACGCCACACCGCGCTCGCTGACCGTCCGGCAGTTGGTCATTGGCGTCGCCATGATCATTCCGGTGGCGGTCCTCGGGATCTTCCGGCCGGCGCTCTACGCCAGTGCGGTCCTCGTCGGCCTGGCCGTGAGCATTGTCATCGCCGTCGGGCTGCTGGGCTCGATCCTGGCCTACCTCGGCGGTGTCCGGTCGCGCGCATTCGGCTTCGTTCCGGGTACCACACCCCAGCGGCAGCGCAACCTTCTGGACGTCATGGCCGGTGTGCCCAAACCAACTGTTGAGAAGTCCCTGGTGCCCTGGCTGAACGACTGTCTCAGCGCGCTGTCCGGCCTGCCCGATGATCAGGTGCTGCGGTTCGGACACCTCTGGTCCGGCATGGACTATCACCAGCGGCGCCTCTCACCGAATTCCGACGATATGGATCAGTGGCTGTTGATGTCGCAGGCGGCTGATCATCGGTTGGTGAACCTGGAACTGATGACCACAGATCTCACGCGGCAGCGCCCGTTCCGCTTTCCCTTGGACGCCAGCAATGATGACGACCCCGAGCAGTTGTGGGTCTGCGTTGATCAACTTCGCGACGCCGAGTCGCAGATGTTCCCGGAATCGGTCATGCAGGCGCTTTCTGAAACCGAGAGCCGCGAAATCCATGATCGTCAGGGAATCGTCCGCAAGCTCAACAAGCTGCCCCAGCCATGGGATCTTCCGGTGATCTTCGCGGTTCGGATCAGCATGTCGCTGCCCGGCCTATTCCAAGCAGTGCGGCTGTACCGGATCCGCCGCCCTGCATCGATCCAAGACGACTTCGGCCGTGCGCTGATTGATCGTGGACAGCCGGTGACTTTGCCGTCCACACTCGATTTGGCTCAGGAGTTGTGGTTTTCTGACGGCGGCATCACGTCCAACTTTCCGGTCCACTTCTTCGACGATGCCTTACCGCGCTGGCCGACGGTGTCACTCAACCTCGGGGTCCATCCCCATGAGGCACCTCACCAAGACGTCTGGCTTCCGCAGGACTGGGATGACCTCAACATTCCAGTCAAGTCGCTCGGCCGCTCGGGCTTCGGATTCGGCAAAGCGATCTTCAACACCGCCATGTCGTGGCGCGACAGCCTGCAGTCGGCGCTGCCCGGCTATCACAATCGGATCGCTCAGGTCCGGACCAGTCCTGGCGAGGGCGGGCCGAATCTCTTCATGCCGCGCGAGATCATCGCCTCTCTGGCACTAAGGGGTGCCATGGCCGGCGCACGACTGCGTACTCGGTTCGCGGACGAGGGGCAGTGGAATCGGTTCCGTTGGCTGCGGCTTCGCACCGCGATGAGCAACATGGAGAAACTGCGGGTCAACATCGCCGTACGGCGAGGGTTCTACGAAGACGCGTTCTCTGGGGAATCCTGGGTCGACAGGCAGGAGGCTGACTTCTCTGACAAACCGGCCAATCTGACCTTCTCCTGGTACCGGCCCTACCCCGGGTTCTGGCCCAAGGCTGCAAGGCTGCTGGAGACCTTTGCCGACGGATATCAGCCGGCCGAGGACCAGGAGAACGTGATGACGTACGGGACGCCAACGCCACAGCCCATCATCCGTCAAGTTCCTCGCGAGTAACTCGAGAGCGGTGCACGGGCCATCCGTCATCGGCAGCACTAATGTGGCGAGAGTGGAGGTCGTGCTCGGGATTGACATCGGTACGTCCAGCACCAAGGGGTTGCTGGTCACCCCGGACGGTCAGGTAGTTGGAGCGGCCCAGCGGGCCCACCAGATTTCGTTGCCGCGGCCGGGTTGGGCCGAAGCGGACGCCGAGCGTACCTGGTGGGACGAGGTACAGAAGATCTGCAACATCCTGAGCAGCTCTGCTCCCGGTCCCATCATCGGTGTCTGTGTCGACGGCGTTGGTCCTAGCCTGGTGCTCTGCGACGCTGATCTTGCGCCCCTGAGGCCGGCCATTCTGTACGGCATCGACACCCGGGCGACCATTGAGATCGACCTACAGACGCATCGCTATGGCGAGGAGGCGATTCTCGCCAATGCCGGGAAGTGCCTTACCAGCCAGGCGCTGGGCCCCAAGCTCGAATGGGTCCGCCGGAATGAACCGGATGTCTGGCGGGCCGCGCGCGGCTGGTACGGCTGTCATTCCTTCATCGTTGCCAAGCTCACCGGGGAATACGTTCTTGATCATCACACCACCAGCCAATGTGACCCGCTTTACCGCGTGCCGGAGTTCGACTGGCACTACGACTGGGCGACGGAGATCTGCGAGCACATCCCGCTGCCGCGGCTGGCTTGGCCTGGAGAGATCATCGGCACCGTCCATCGCCGGGCGGCACAGGAAACGGGCCTTGCCATCGGCACACCAGTCGTAGCGGGCACCATCGACGCATTTGCAGAGGCGTTCAGCGTCGGTGTCCGTGAGCCCGGCGATCTCATGATCATGTACGGATCCACCATGTTCCTGATCCAGGTGCTCGCAGACTATTACGTACACCCGGCTCTGTGGACAACCGCCGGAGTAGAGGCGGAGACCCATATGTTGACCGCCGGCACTTCCACGGCTGGAAGCCTGACGAACTGGCTGCGCGACCTGATGGGTGGCCCCGACTTCGACACGCTGAAGGCAGAGGCAGCGGATGTTCCGCTCGGAGCGGAGGGATTGTTGGTGCTGCCCTACCTGGCTGGTGAACGTACGCCGATATTCGATCCCGAGGCGCGCGGGCTGGTGGCCGGACTTACCCTGCGGCATCGCCGTGCACATTTGTTCAGAGCGGCGTACGAGGGCATCGCCTTCGGGATCCGGCAGATCCTCGATCTGTTCAACGAATCGGCGACGCCGGTGATCCGCACGGTGGCGGTCGGTGGTGGGGTGAACTCGCCGCTGTGGACTTCCATCGTTAGCGATGTCACGGGTCGCGCCCAGCTGATTCCACGGGAGGCTGTTGGCGCCTGTTATGGCGGCGCGCTGTTGGCTGCGATCGGCATCGGGCTCGTCGAGCCGAAGACCGATTGGACAGTGATCAATCATGTGGTGGAGCCCGACCCAGTCCGGAGGGCTCGGTATGACGAGCTCTATCGGTTGTGGTGTGAGCTCTATCCGGTAACGCGCCATCAGATGCACCGCCTTGGCGCCTGGGCGAAACACTGAGCTGCGAGCGACGACGAAGTCGACGGAGCGAGCAATCAGATATTGCGCGAGCAGCTCTCAAAACTAAGCGCGTACGAGAATGTCCTGGGCGGTTCGCGGGTCGGTGACCAGCTGATTGAAGAGCTTTGCGCGCGCGGCGGCGATGACCGGTGCCACCTTGTTAGGTCCAGCCGCCACCGCAATCACGGTGGGGATGCTCCTCAGCGTCTCCAGGTCCACCGCGATCAGCCGCTCACTGCCAGCGAAACCCACTGCCTCCCCAGCCCGATTGAAGAAGCGCGAGCACACATCCCCGACGGCCTCGATCAGATCCGGTGAGGTGCTGACATTTACGAATTGCGGCGCATCAGAGCGCATCAGCGGTGGCGCACCGACTCCCGCGAGCACGCAGCGCGCGTGTGGCCACAGATTCAACACCCTTTGGATGGCTGGGTCAGTCTGGAGCGTCTGGAACAGTTCGGCACCAGGCAGCGCGGGAGCATATAAGAACGCCGGCCGGCCGCCGATCCGCTCCGCAACAAGACGCGTGATCTCGTTGGTCTGATACCAGGCCTCAGGCTGGTCAGTACCGCCCACTGTGGGCGCCACGATGACCCCCGGCAGCCTCGGCAGCTCGAAACGGGCGACCTCATAGATTGTCCGCCCGGACGACACCAGCATGACGTCGCCGATATCGAGGCCAACTGCCATAAGCGCACGCCCAACGGCGCCGGCCAGGACGCTGCCCATCAGGTCCTCGATCTTCTCCCCGCGCGCTGGAAGAGGCAGCGGCTCCGAGATGTAGACCGTCGTCAATCCCAGAACCGCGGCCACACGCGAGGCAAGATCGTGCGCCGCTTCGTTGTCGGTGGGGATCACCTCGATGCGTACGATGCCCTGACGCCGAGCCTCGTAGAGCAACCGCGAGATGGTCGCGCGGCTGGTCTGAAGGTGCTCCGCAACCTCAGCCTGCGTCGCCTCATCCGTGTAGTACATCTTTGCGGCCGTATACAGCAAAGAGGGCGAAAAATGGCTGTTTCCATTGGTGCCGGCAGTACGAACTCCACCGGCTAGATGCCTCCGCCTCTTCACCATGGCCAAAGTATTCCAGCAATATCGTAAGCTGCGTGAACATTTGTTCAGTGAGCTGCTAACGATCAGAACAAATGATTGCACAGATGTCAACAATGCCGCTAGGGTGCTGATCAACGCCCCGACTGGGCAGGGCGCCGTAGCGAGTGCGGGGGTGCGCTACTTCGCGACGGAGCACGGAGGCTCGCCATGTCCGCATCCCCGGCCGATCTGGTCAATCAAATTCCCGAAACAATGCAGGCCGTTATTTGCCACGGACCGGAGAACTATCAGCTAGAGGAAGTCCCGGTTCCTAAGCCGGGACCGGGTGAGGCATTGGTCCAGGTCGAGGCGACGGGTATCTGCGCCAGTGACCTGAAGTGCTACCACGGTGCAGCGAAGTTCTGGGGGGATGAAAACCGTCCGGCCTGGGCCGAGACCGAGGTCATTCCAGGCCACGAGTTCGTCGGAAAAGTTGTTCAACTCGATGACGTGGCTGCCGATCGCTGGGGCATCGCACTGGGCGATCGCGTTGTCGCTGAGCAGATCGTGCCGTGTTGGAAGTGCCGCTACTGCCTGAACGGCGAGTACTGGATGTGCGCGCCGCATGACATGTTCGGCTTCAAGCGTCGTACGCCAGGCGGCATGGCGGACTACATGGTGTACAACAAAGACGCTCTCGTGTACAAGATCTCCTCCGACCTGCCGCCGGCCCATGCTGCATTCGCCGAGCCACTCTCCTGTGCACTGCATGCCGTGGAACGGGCAGACATCAAGTTCGAGGACACTGTCGTTGTCGCGGGCTGCGGCCCCATCGGGCTCGGCATGATCGCTGGGTCGAAGTCCAAGAATCCCAAAGTGGTCGTCGCCCTCGATATGGCCCAGGACAAGCTTGATCTCGCCAAGGACTGCGGTGCCGACGTGATCATCAACATTGGCCAAGAGGATGCGGTCGGCATGGTCAAGGACATGACCGACGGCTACGGTGCTGACGTCTACCTCGAGGGGACCGGCCACCCATCCGCCGTCGGCCAGGGCCTGAACATTCTCCGCAAGCTCGGCACATACGTTGAATACAGCGTCTTCGGCAGCGACGTAAGCGTCGATTGGTCGATTATCAGCGACGACAAAGAGCTCGATGTGCGCGGTGCCCACCTTGGTCCAGACTGCTGGCCTGCCGCCATCCGGATGATCGAGTCCGGCCGGCTTCCGATGGACAGGATCTGCACCCACCAGCTGCCACTGGCGGAGTTCCAGAAAGGCATCGACATGGTGGCCAGTGGCAAGGAATCGATCAAGGTCTCCCTCATTCCGTGATCACAAGAGGTGTTTGAGAGCCGATTGAGCCGCCATGATCTCGCCGAAGAGCCGCCCTCTATGGGTGGGCACCAGCTGGAAGATGAACAAGACGCTGGCAGAAGCGGGAAGCTTCGTCGACGAGCTACTGGCATTCAATATCCCTAGCGGCGTCCAGCCATTCCTGCTGCCACCCCACACGGCGCTGGCCAGGGTCCGGGAGCGGATTCCTACGGGCTCACCTATCCTGCTCGGCGCGCAGAACGCCCACTGGGCAGAAGAGGGCGCGTGGACCGGTGAGATTTCAATGCGGATGGCAAAGGACGCCGGCGCAACCTTGATCGAGATTGGCCATTCTGAGCGCCGCGAGCACTTCGGTGAAACCGATCGCATCGTGGCACTCAAAGCAGTTGCTGCGGTCGCCCAAGGACTGATCCCGCTGATCTGCGTCGGCGAGCCGCTGGCGGTTCGTGACGTCGGCGGCGCGGAGGATTTCGTACGCCTCCAGCTCCAGATAGCACTCTCGGAATTGGCATCCGACGAGATCAGCCAGGTGATCATCGCGTACGAACCCATCTGGGCCATTGGCGAGCAGGGCATTCCCCCGCGCCTCGACCAGATCACACCAGTCATGGCGTTGATCAACGACGTCGTCACGACCGCTGGTGGCCCAGCCCGGGCAGTGCTCTATGGCGGCAGCGTCAACCCACAGAACGCCACCGAGCTGCTAAGCGATCCACACACTCATGGCCTATTCATCGGCCGTGCCGCCTGGGAAGCATCAGGCTTCATCGAAATATTGAAGCTGTGCGCGCCTCTCGCCGGAGCGGGCGCAGGCCCGTCAACCATCTACAGCCGAAACCTGCCGTGGCCCACCACGGCAGCTCTTCTCTGAGGAGCACTGATGCTGATGCCAGCAACGAAAAAGAAGTCCAGACGCAACATGTTTATTGTCCTTGGACTGGTCGTCGTCCTTCTCGTGGCCATGGTGCTGAGTACTAAGTTCCTGACTCCAGAAGAGCTCGCTGCAGTCGGGCCCAAGAAGTTTGATCCGGCGCAGACGGCAAGCGAGCTGTGGACAAAGGCTCAGACCGAGATCCCGGCTAATGCTCAGCCCCTGGGTCAGGTCGTGCCGGCCATGCAGAAAGATCTCGAGGCCGCGGCGACCAAGTACAACGCGGTTTCACCGGCCGAGGGGGCGTACGCCTTCCCGGTCGAGTTCAACGGCACGGTGGAAGAAGCCTCGGCCGATTCCTTGCGAATCTCCGTGCCCGGGGTGCCGCAGCAGACTGCAGTGATCATTCCGCTGACCACGGCGATCCAAGGCACCGCGGTCCGGGATGCCATGGGATTCAAGTTTGCCGATGCGCCCGGCCAGACGGAGTACCAGTACGTCGGGGACGAGCTCAAGAAGCTCATGCAGCAACAGGTCAAGTCTGGTGTCAGCGATCCGGCCTCGCTGAACGGCAAGAAGGTTAGCGGGTCGGGTGTCGTTGTTGTCCTGTCGCCGACTGGCGCACCACCACCGCCGGCCAAGCCCGTAAATGTGCAGCCTGTCACGGTCGAGGCCGGAGCATGAGCGACCAGGCCGCGGTGCTCGACTACCACGACGTAGCGCCCGACGACGGGGCAGTCGTCTTGCAGGCGGTCGACATCGCCAAGACCTACGGCGTGACCCGCGCTTTGAAGGGCGTCAACTTCGAGGTGCGCCGCGGCAAGGTCACCGTGTTGTTCGGCGAGAACGGCGCCGGCAAGTCGACATTGATGAAGATCTTGTCGGGTGTTGAGAAACCAACCGCTGGCCAGCTAATTCTCGATGGCGAGCCGATCAGTCTGGAATCGACCAACGATGCGGTGGAGCGCGGCATCTCGATCATCCATCAGGAACTCAACTTGGCATCGAACCTCAGCGTTCGGGACAACATCTTCATTGGCCGAGAGATCCGGACTCGTACCGGCGCCATCGACTACAGCAGGGAACGTGAGATCACCGAACAGGTGATGGAACGTCTTGAGGAGAACATCTCTCCGAATACCCTCGTCCAAGATCTTCGGGTTGGCCAGCAGCAGGTGGTTGAGATTGCTCGAGCGCTGGCGGCCGACGCCCGCATCTTGATCATGGACGAGCCGACATCAGCCCTCAGCGCAACAGAGGTGGAGGTGCTGTTCAAGGTCATCCGTGAGCTGACAAGTCACGGCGTGGCGATTGTCTACATCTCGCACCATCTGGAGGAGGCACTGGAGATCGCAGACTACGCGGTCGTATTCCGCGACGGCGAGCTGGTCGCAACTGAGGAGGCGGCCAACGTCGATCTCGGCTGGGTGGTCAGGCAGATGGTGGGCCGGGAGGCGGACTACGACTTCCGCGATGAGCCGCGGGACTTCGGCGATGTTGCGCTCTCGATCCAGGGAGTCACGGTCGCAGAGCCGGACACCGGCCGGGTGGTGGTCAATAACGTGTCGTTGGACGTACGCGAGGGTGAGATCGTGTGTCTCTACGGCCTGATGGGTGCCGGGCGGACTGAACTGATGGAGGCCCTCGCCGGTCGGGACCCGATCTCCGGTGGCCGCGTATTGCTGAGTGATCAGGACATTAAGGACCTGAACATCCAAGAACGCATTGCCATCGGCATGGGACTGGTACCCGAAGATCGGCAACGCGACGGTCTGGTCCAGATGATGACTGTCGGCAAGAACATGTCACTGGCCAGCCTGCTGCAAACGGTCAAAAACCTCTTCATCACCCGCAAAGTCGAACGAGAGAACGTCGACCGCCAGATCTCCGACGTGCGGGTCAAGACTGCTGGGCAGGACGCATTAATCACATCACTATCCGGCGGCAACCAGCAGAAGGTCGTCATCGGGAAGATCTTGCTGACCAATCCGAAGGTCATTCTGCTCGACGAGCCCACCCGCGGGATCGATGTCGGAGCCAAGGGAGAAATCTTCGCCCTGCTCTTCCGCGAGGCCAGGAAAGGTCTAGCCGTCCTCTACGTCACATCGGAGGTCGGGGAGGCGCTTACCGCCTCGCATCGGCTGATTGTGATGAGCAAGGGGCGGCTCATTCGTGAGTTCGATCCGCGTACCGCCACTCGCGACGACATCATGGCCGCCTCCGGTGAGCACGACACCCACTATGAGCACGAAGAAAGCGCAGCAGAACCGGCAGAAGAAGCGGCAAGAGAACCTGCAGAAGACGCGGCAAAAGGAGCCCCCCAGTGAGTACAACGACTACGACTCCCGCGCCCCCCGCGGGCGCCCCGGCTGCGGAGGAGAAAAAGGGACCCAGCCGGTTCAACATGAACACGCTGCTTGTGGAAGGTCGTGCCCTCATCGCATTGGTGATCATCATTGCGATCTTCGCCATCATGAGCGACAACTACCTGACAGCGGGCAACCTAACGACGATCACCAAGCAGGTGGCCTTCAATGCCATCGTCGCTCTGGGGATGCTGATGGTGATCCTCAACGGTGGTATTGATCTTTCGGTCGGATCGATCGTGGGCTTTACGGCGGCTGTCGCAGGAAATCTCTTCCGTGGCGTCCCGGTGCCGGGCACCGACGCGACTATGTTCCCGTCGCTGTGGGTGATCATCATTATCTCGATAGCGGTTGGCATGCTCGTGGGGTGGATAAACGGGCTGTTGATAGCCCGGCTCAATCTGGCTCCATTCATCGTGACCTTGGGCATGCTCTACGTCGCCCGTGGTCTGACTGAGGTGTTGCTCAACGGTCAGAACATCACCAACGAGCTCAGGGGGCAGGAAGGTCTCAACAACACCGGCTTCTTTGAGATCTTCGCGAGCAGACCGCTCGGACTGCCGCTCGCCGCTTGGGTGATGATCATCCTTGCGATCATTTTCTCGATCGTTCTCAACCGCACGCCCTTCGGACGCTGGCTATATGCCACGGGAAGCAATGAGCGCGCTGCTCAACTCTCGGGTGTGCCGGTCAAGAGTGTGAAGACCCAGATCTACGTCCTGTCCGGTCTCTGCGCTGGAATCGTCGGGATCCTGCAGATGGCCAACATCAGCTCCGCGACCGCTGATCTTGGGACGTTCTATGAGCTGAACGCGATTGCTGCGGTGGTCATCGGTGGCGCGGCACTCTCTGGCGGCCGTGGCACTGTCCGTGGCACGATCATCGGCGCCTTCGTGATCGGCTTCCTCGCGAATGGCCTGGTCATTGTGGGGGTGTCGCCGTTCTGGCAGAAGGTCATCACCGGCGCAGTGATCATCCTGGCTGTCGCTGTCGACCAAATCCAGCAGATCGTGCAGCGGCGCCGCAGCTCCGCGAGAGCAGTGGCCAGCGCCAAGGCGGCTGCCGCCAGACGGCAGTCCACCGATCAAACCAGTGCCAGGTCTTGATCAAGGCATACGGGACAGCCGTACGTGCCCTCTACCCACCAAGTTTCTACTAATGGAAAGGAAAAGAGATGTTGATTCGATTGGCATCACGATCGCTCCTGGCAGGAGCGGTGCTGTTTGTCTGGCCGCTTGCGGCGGTGGCGGCTCCAGCAATGCCGGCCCTGAGCGATGGTGGCCCTATCGCGGTAATAACCGTCGACCCGTCCAATCCGTACTGGAAGGCCGAGATCGACACAGCCTCGGCCGAGTTCCAAAAGCTTGGCTATCAACCGACCACGTCGGCCCACGAGAATGACCCGGATACCCAGAACCAATTGATCGAGACCGCCATTAATGACAAGGTCAAGGGCGTCTTGCTCGACCCGGCCGGTGCTGATGAGAGTGTGGCTGCAGTGCAGAAGCTTGTTGATGCCAATATTCCGGTCGTGTTGATCAATGCCGAGATCAGCCAGACGGGCCTGGCCAAGGCGCAGATCGTGTCCAACAACGCTCAGGGTGCCACGGTGGGCGCTGAGGAATGGGCCAAGGCAATGAACTACAAGGGTACCTACGTGGAACTTCTCGGTAAGCCCAGCGACAACAATGCACAGGTGCGGTCTGACGGCTACAAGTCGGTGATCTCGCAGTATCCGGACCTGAAGGAGGTCGGCGAGGAGATCGCTAACTGGGATCGTCAGGAGGGCCAGCAGAAAATGGAAGCCTTGCTGTCCAAGAATCCTGATATTCAAGGCGTTATCGCTGGCAACGACGAGATGGCCTTGGGCGCCATCAACGCTCTGAAGGAGAAGGGCAATCTCGACAAGGTCAAGGTGCTCGGCTTTGATGGGAACAATGACGCTGTTGCTGCAGTCGAGAAGGGCGAGATGGTTGCGACCGTACTGCAGCCGATCGTCGAGGGCACCAAGAAGGCGGCAGCGCAGCTCGACAGCGTGATCAAGACCGGCGAGACGGGCGTGCCTGAGGAGAAGCAAGCCCTGGACTGCACGCTGATCACCAAGGAGAACGCTGCCAGCATCAACAACTTCGAGCTCAGCGGACAGTAAGTCCACGACGTTTTCTGAGCCTGTCGCAAGGGTATCGACAGGCTCAGAGAACGTCCGCTATCCAGTCCGCCAAGTTCCGGGAGGCCACCATGACGCATCTCTACAACGACCCCGCCGAATTCCCGAACGACGTGATCCAGGGCTTCGCCGCGGCGTACCCGCAGTATGTGCAACGCGTCGAAGGTGCTTCTGGGTTCGTCCGGGCGGGCGGGCCCCTGGAGGGCAAGGTCAGCCTGGTTATTGGCGGCGGTTCGGGCCACTATCCGTCCTACAGCGGTGTACTGGGCACCGGCTTTGCCGACGGAGCGGTGCTCGGTGGTGTGTTCGCATCGCCGTCCGCGGAACAGGTCTATCGAGTGGCGCGGGCAGCCGACGGGGGCGCTGGAGTAGTGCTGGGCTTCGGCAACTACGCCGGTGACCGGCTGAACTTCGCGGTTGCCGCGGAGCGCCTGATCGACGAGGGAATCGACACCCGGATTGTGTACGTGACCGACGATGTCGCCTCAGCCAGCCGGGAGGAGCAGGAGAAGCGGCGGGGCATTGCGGGCACCTTCACGGTGTACAAGATCGCTGCGGCGGCAGCGGAGAACGGTGCGAACCTCGATGAGGTCGAGCGGGTGATGCGCGCGGCCAATGCCGCGACGTATTCATTCGGCGTCGCCTTCCACGGCTGCACGCTCCCTGGGGCGGACGCGCCACTGTTCACCGTCGACGAGCGGCACATGGACTTCGGTCTGGGCATCCATGGCGAGCCTGGAATCACATCGGCTCCCTGGATGTCAGCCAAGGATCTGGCTGCGAAGCTTGTCGAGACGGTACTTGCCGAGCGCCCGAAGGGAGTCAGCGGGCGGGCTGCCGTGCTCGTCAACGGGCTTGGCGCTACCAAGTACGAGGAGCTGTTCGTCTTGTTCGGCCATGTCAGCGAGCTACTGGAGGCGGCCGGGGTCGAGCTGGTATCCCCGGAGGTGGGAGAACTTGTCACCAGTCTCGATATGGCGGGTTGCTCGCTGTCAGTCACTTGGCTGGACGACGAACTCGAGGGTTACTGGCTCGCGGCCGCGGACACCCCGGCTTTCCGGCGCGGCACCGCTGTGGCGAGCGAGAAGTTCACGACGCGGCGCGCCGGCCCTGGCGATATCGCCGAGAAGGTGGCAGCAGAGGCAAGCGAGGAGTCGATCGCAGCAGCTGCTGTTGCCCGTAAGGCGGTCGACGCGATCTACGCAGTCGTGGAGGAGAACAAGGAATATCTGGGTCGTATCGACGCGATAGCGGGCGACGGTGATCATGGCATCGGTATGTCCCGCGGCTCAAAGGCTGCCGCCGAGGCCGCCAACGACACCGAAGGTGGTGTCGAGACGGTACTGAGCGCGGCCGGCCACGCCTTTGGTGACAAGGCTGGTGGTACCAGCGGCATCCTCTGGGGTCTGCTACTGGAGGGCGTCGGCAAGGGCCTCGGCAACACCGAGGAGGTAACGGCAAAGCGATTGGCTGATGCTGTTCAGGGGTCAGCCACGCACTTGCAGGGCTTCAGCAAGGCTGAGCTCGGTGACAAGACCATGCTGGACGCCCTGTTCCCGTTCGTGGATACGCTGGTCGGACAGATCGATGCCGGAGCGTCGATCTCCGATGCGTGGCGGTCAGCAGCGGACGCCTGCAGAACCGCAGCGGAGGCAACAGCATCGCTTGTGCCGAAGATCGGACGTGCCCGGCCGCTGGCAGAGCGCAGCGTCGGCACTCCAGATCCTGGCGCTATATCGCTGGGTCTGATTGTTACGGCGATTGGCGACGTGCTCGGGGAGACGGAGGCTACTGCCCCAGCAGCGGCAGAGTCCACAGATTAGGAAGGACAGAATCTATGAGCCGTCCCATTCGGCTGCTGGTCGGAAGTGATAGCGCGGGCTTCGACTACAAAGACCGGATCCTGGCCGATATGCAAGCTGATGATCGGGTCGAGGTTGTCGATCTTGGGGTCTTTCAGGGAGATCTCGACGGGGCCTCGTATCCGTCAGTGGCGATTGTGGCAGGAAAGAAGATCGCAGCGGGGGAGGCCGACCGGGCAATCCTGGTCTGCGGCACCGGAATTGGAGTCGCCATCGCTGCTAACAAGGTGCCCGGCATCCGTGCGACGGTTGCCCACGACTCCTTTAGCGTCGAGCGGTCCATTCTGTCCAACGATTGCCAAGTACTGACTCTCGGCCAGCGCGTGATCGGCCTCCAGCTGGCGCGCAGGCTGGCCCGGGAATGGCTTGACTACGTCTTCGATCCGAGCACTCCATCGGGGGCAAAGGTCGCTGAGATCAGCGACTACGAAGACTCCATCACGGGCTGATTCGAGCCGAGTTGTCAGAATTCAGCAGCGCTATAACGCTGCTGAATTCTGACAAGTCTGCGTGGTGGTTGAGTACGGCGGGGCTGGAACGCGTACGGCAGAATCTCAGGGTGAGCGAGTATCGGACCCGGGCCGAGATCGAGCAGATGAGACCGGCCGGGCGGTTCGTCGCCGAGGTGTTGAGCGCGCTCATCGCTCATGCCGATGTCGGGGTGAACCTTCTGGAGCTTGACGCGTTGGCGCACCAGATGATTCGGGATCGTGGCGCGGAGTCGTGCTACATCAACTATCACCCGTCTTTCGGCGCGAGCCCGTTTGGCAGGGTGTTGTGTACGTCGGTCAACGACGCGGTACTGCACGGGTTGCCTCACGATTATGAGCTTGTCGACGGTGACCTGATCAGTCTGGACTTTGCCGCATCGGTGGATGGTTGGGTGTCGGACTCAGCGATCAGTGTGATCGTCGGCTCGCCTCGGAGACAAGATCAGCATTTGATCGCCACCGCCGAGGCGGCATTGGCTGCCGGTATTGCGGCCGCTACCCCCGGAAACAAGATCGGCGATATCTCGTTCGCGATCGCGCGGGTCGGGTCGCAGGCAGGCTACAAGATCAACACGGAGTTCGGCGGACACGGCGTCGGTCGTACCATGCACGGCGACCCCCACGTACCCAACAATGGACGGCGTGGCCGCGGGCTGCTGCTCCGGCCCGGGCTCGTCATAGCGATCGAGCCGTGGTTCCTCGCCGGTACCGACAAGATCTACACAGATTCCGATGGCTGGACGTTGCGGAGCCGCGATGGTTCACGTGGTGCCCATGCCGAGCACACCGTTGCCATCACCAACGATGGGCCGCTGGTGCTAACTGCCCGCTAGGCGTCAGCGGCGCGACCTGGCGGCTTCTTGCAGCTTGCGAAGGTTGTCCTTGATCTTCTGCTGGTTCTCCGGCTTGGACAGTTCTCGCTGCGCAACCTGTATCAGCTTGGCCGCAACAGCGGTCTTGAGGATGCCCTTGATGAAGTTCATGAATTCTCCAAAGTGAACAGGGGACAGGCACTATGACGGGTGGCACGCTTGATCAGAGTGCAATTGAACACAGTGCATTCGACGATACTGACTATTTCCAACTCAGGCTCGCGCTAAACCGCTGAACGCAGTCGGCTTGGGAGGGGAGGGATTGCCTAGGGTCTGCTGATTTAGGCTCGCCGCATTATGGCGACAGCCCGGTCGGTCAACGCCTTGAGGACGTCGTCGCGGCTCTCTGGCACGCCGACCCGCAGCACGAGGTGATCGTGATCAGGCACGCCCTGCGCATGTTCATCGATTGTGAACTCAAAGAACGAGCAGCAGGTGCTCTCGCGCGCCACAAGGTCCGACACTTTCGCGTGCAGACCCTCCGCGCCGGCAAAGGTGAACTCGACATGGCGCGCGTCGATCTGCTGTGGTGGCCTGACCTGGCTACGGAAGAGCTCATCAAACTCCATGAGGCGGAGGGGTTGAGCTGCAGCTGGCAGCGTACAGAAGTCCTCAATCGGTGTGATCATCTCGTTGCCTCAATCTCGATCTCAGATCGCTCGATTCGAGGCTAACCCTGTATCTAAGTACCGGATGCAAGGTCGAAAAAGACACGTCGAGTGTTGTCTAACGAAATCTAAGGAATGCGCAATATGCGCTGATACGGTCCGAGACATGGACCCGGTTCGTAATCCGTACGCGCCTGGAGCCGGTCAACGACCACCGGAGCTGGCGGGTCGAGACGCTGAGCTGAGCGCGTTTGATGTCGCGTTGGAGCGCGTGGAGCGGGGTCGACCTGAACGAAGCCTCATCCTCACCGGGCTGCGCGGAGTAGGCAAGACGGTACTGCTCAACGCGCTGCGGTCCAAGGCGCTGGACCGCGGATGGGGCACCGGAAAGGTGGAAGCCCGGCCTGATACCAGCCTCCGCCGGCCGCTCACCGGGGCACTGCATGCAGCCGCCCGCGAGTTGTCAGTGCGTCATCGTGCTCCGGACCGGGTACGCGAGGTGCTGGCCACGCTGAAGGCGTTCGGGCTGCGCACCAATCCGCGCGGCGGAAAGCTCATCGAGCGCTGGACGCCAGCGATCGACGTGCCGCCAAGCAGCGGTCGCGCCGACTCGGGTGACATGGAGATCGACCTGCTGGAGTTGCTGACCGATGTCGCCGGTCTGGCCGCCGACGTTGGCGTCGGCGTGGCCGTGTTCATCGACGAGATGCAGGATCTGACACCCGAGGACGTCTCGGCGCTTTGCGCGAGTTGC
>JAICEV010000001.1 GCA_025923975.1 Propionibacteriaceae bacterium | reverse complement strand
GATGATCAACTGAGCCATGACGAGCGCCAGCATCTGCAGGCCTTGCTGGTACGCGAGGCGGAACGAGCCGGTGCCCTCATCTCGGACCTGCTTGCCGCCGCACGGCTGGATGCCGGGATCGATCTTGATCTTGCTCCGGTATCCCTTCGGACCCTGGCGCGCAGCGAAATTGATCGGGTCCGACTGCTTCACCCGGAGACCGTCGTGACCACGAGCGGACCAGAGGTGATAGCCCGCGCCGACGCTGCCAAAGTCAGCAGCATCCTGCGCAACGTGATCGACAACGCAGTACGCGCGGCCGGACCGCAGGGCAAGGTGCACGTAGTAGTACGCGAACATGATCAACTTGCGATCGCTGAGATCTGGGATTCAGGGCCCGGTGTACCACCGTCGGAACGCGAGCGGATCTTCGAGCGCCTGGTACGGCTTGATCATGGTCGGGCAGGAGATACTGGCGGATCCGGCCTCGGCCTGGCGATCGCTCGCGGCTACGCCCGGGCACACGGCGGTGATCTCAGCTGTGAGGATCCCCGCGGGATTGGCGCGATGTTCCGGCTTGTGCTGCCGCTGGAGCCGCGAGCAACCACGCTTCATTAGGTCGCGTCAGGCGCGGGGCAACTCCAGTCGGATGTCGCCGAGACCGCGGGCGACGAGGAAGGTGCCGCCGGGCGGCATCGTCCAGCCGGAGGCCGCCTCGTCCCATAGCCGGAACGCGCGCGGGTCGCACGCGACCGCGACGATGCGTTCCTCGCCGGGAAGCATCTCGTCAGCAATCGCATAGCCGACGAGGCGTACGGGTGCGGAGCCCTCCGGTTGCCAATAGACCTGAACCACCTCACGTGAGGGGCGGTCGGCAGTGTTGGCGAGGACCACCGTCAGCGACTCACCGTCATTGCTGCGTTCCGGCTTGGCCGAGCGGTAGTCCCAGACTCCCCAGCCGAGGCCAGCGCCAAACCAGAAGGCGGGCTCGACGTCCGATCCGTACCAACCGCGATAGCCCACCCGCGTGCCCTCGGCATAGTCCAACGTTCCATCCTGCGGCGTGACATTCCAGGCCGGGCCGTCGCCATCTGCTCCCGGAAAAGTCGTGACCAGGCGGCCGGTGGGTTCGACCTTGCCCAGCAAAGCGTCAGCGACTGCGTGACCGCCTTCCTGCCCGGGCAGGCCGACGCACAGCACGGCATCTACCTCCTCCAGCCACGGCATGAGAACCGGAGTCGCAGAGTTGATCACCACCACGGTGCGCCGTGCGGCAGCCGCGACCGCCCGAACAAGATCATCTTGGCGGCCCGGCAGTGCCAGCGTCCGCTTATCGATCGCCTCGGTCTCCTGCTCGGCCGTCAGACCGACAACCACAATCGCCGGCTCCGCGTCGCTCGCTGCCCGCTCGGCCTCCGCGATCAACTGCTCATCAGGGGTAGGGACGGGCTGGACTACCAGTCCTGCCAGCGCGATCCGCTCGGAGATCACCAACCTGGCTACCAGGATCCGGCCCGGCGCCGTCTCAACCACATGATTCCAGCTCGGCGGCACCATGAAGCCCACCTCCCTGGAGTCGCCAGGCAGCAGGGTGGTGGCAAAGGCATACGTCTCGTCGCCGTAGCTCAGCGTCCACTCGCCGACCCCGCGTACGCCGACCAACATCTGCGTGCCGGGAGCGGCGACCAGCTCTGCGGATAGCTCGAGGACGCTTGCTCCTTGATGCGGTCCACTCGACAGGCCGAGCAGAAGCTCGGCTACCTCACTTGTGGTGGACGCCTGCTCGACGCCGGAGCTGTCGAAGCTGGTGACCCGCATGCCGGGCCGTCCGGTCTGCGGATCGATGATCGATTCTGGCGCAGCGGCAGTCGGGTTGTGGCGTACTGCGACGCCATCCAAGGCCCGTACCCGACCCTCGCCGATTGCTTCCGTCAGGCCCTCGGCGATGGATATCTGATGCGGCGGCCGCACCGAGGCGGAGCCTCCACCCTGGAGCGTCGTCTCCAACGCGTGTCGTCCGATCAGCACCAGCGGTGAGTCGTCGGTGATCTCCGAATCCTGAAGCGGGAGGACGTCCTGGCCCTTGAGCAGCACCATCCCGGCCGATGCCAGGTTTCGGAGGCTGAGCTTCATCGCAGTTGAGTCGGCGGCGACCACAGATCCCAGCTCGGCCGTAGCCTCGGCTGCGATGCCACCTAGCGCGCCGACTCGTCCGGCCAACCTGAGCAGCCGCGCCAGATGATCATCGATCGTCGCCTCTGCCACGTCGCCCGACCGCACGGCGGCCACTAGCTGATCACCCCACGGTCCACGTGGCCCCGGCATGACAAGATCAAGTCCACCGTTCGCAGCCGGCGCGGCAGACTTCGTCGCTCCCCAGTCCGACATCAGCAGACCGTCCCAGCCCCATTCGGACTTGAGGACGCCATTGTTCAGGTCGTCGTGCTCGGTCGCGGCGACGCCGTTGACGTCGTTGTAGGCGGCCATGATGGTCCAGGGATGCGAGTCGGCCACGCAAATCTCGAACGGCAGCAGGTAGAGCTCGCGCAGCGCCGCTTCCGAAACCCGGGCGTTCACAGTACGCCGCTGGGTCTCCGATTCATTGGCGACGTAGTGCTTGACGCAGGCTCCGACTCCATAGCGCTGGACCCCCCGGATATAGGCAGCGGCCAACCGACCACTCAGCATTGGGTCCTCG
Organism: Propionibacteriaceae bacterium; assembly: GCA_025923975.1. Taxonomy (GTDB): domain Bacteria; phylum Actinomycetota; class Actinomycetes; order Propionibacteriales; family Propionibacteriaceae; genus Microlunatus. The sequence goes on along the minus strand of JAICEV010000001.1, from coordinate 30,135 downwards.
GCGTACGCCTCAAACAACCGGCCACCGAGCGGAGAGCGATGCAGGTTGACCGTGGGACCGAGGACCACGTCGACATTTTGGGCATGGCCTTCGCCGGCAAGCATCTCGCCGACCCCCTCTGCGGCAACCTCGTCCCATGCCTGCGCGAGCAGCGTTGCATTGGGGAACAACGCGACCTTCTTGCCTCCAACGAATTCGCTGCCCCGGACTCCGGTCGGGCCGTCGCTGAAGATCATGGGACGGAGCCCGAGGGCTTCATTGCCATGCAGAGAGAAGGCCGCGGCACCGGTGAGCAACTGCACTTTGGCTGCAAGATCCAACTCGCGGACCGCCTCGGCAATCACATCGTCGATCGCATTGGCTGAGGCTTCATTGCCTTGAGGCATGCGGCTCTCCTTTGTTTCGCGGCCCTTCTCGCAGAAACTAACTGCACGTTGGTTCCGGTCGCTCTGCATACGTTGCAACATGTGTCACGCGTCAGCAAGCTGTGCAGAGCAGGCATCACAACTTGGTGATCAAGGAAGCTCCGGTGACGCCCGTTCAAATCCCGGCCTGAGCTGGATCCGACCTACTTCGAGCCGCTCAATGTCGCTCCATCGGACCAGAAACGAGCCGCGGTGCCGCCACCGTACCAGTGCCGCGATCGGCCAGGGTGATCGTACACCTGAGCGTTCGAAGCCAAGCGAGGATGAACGCGCATGTGGGCTGATGAGAATGCCATACAGCCGGGCCGATTGGCCTTCGGTTTCCGACTCGAGGAAGAACCGGACGTCACTCACAAACCCCAGGAAGTCCGGGCCGAACACACGCGAGCCGAGCAGATCGGTGATGATCATGATCCGCCTCGCTCGTCGCTTCCGGAATGCTCGCTCCGCTTCCGCCCAGGAATATGACGGCCTCCCGGGATGCGTCCGATGATCCGGTCCCGAACCCACCGCTCGGTCCAGGCGAGATCGAGGGTGTCACGGCCAACAGCTAACTTGATCACTACGCCGATGTCGACGACGGCCGCCCACGGCGTACGCTGCATTCGCGACTCGGGTGGGCGGCCGCCGAAGATTCGGGTGGCAATCGCGGCTCCGCTGAGCAGCGCGGTAATGACCGGGGGCGGAGTGTCGATTGAAATCTCCTGATCAAATGGGACCTCGGAAAGCTCAAGATCGTCCACTACTGCCACCGGAACGTCGTCCACGTCGAGAACCTGCCGGTCGAGGAGGTGCAGCTGGGCGTCCAGCCACCGACCAGGCCGATCATCGGTACCGGGAGTCACTGTCCGGCTCCAGTGATGATCAAAAGCGGAATCGCGGCGATCGCCGCAGCGAGAATAATCACCAGATAGATCAGGGCGATGCCGTTCAATGCTTGTCCGTTGACATGTTCACCCATGTACTCCGGATCATTGGCGACGATCAGGATCGGAAGGTAGGTAAGCGGCAGCGCCACAGCTGAGAAGATCACAGAGATCTCGGTCACCTGAATTGGATCGACCCCAGTCAGCAGCGTGCCGACGCCAACGATCAAACAAATGATCATCAACAGGTGAAAGCGCGCTGCCTGAGCCGGTGGCCGGAACTTGCCCCATGGCCAGCCAAGGAACTGCGCGATGGTGTAGCCCGCAGACAGCGTAGTCTCCAACGCGGCCCCGGCCGTGGCGGCGACAATGCCAAGGATGATGACTGCCAGCAATAGCTTTCCTCCAGCCATGGCGACCGGCAGCATTACCTGAGACAGCGCCGTCACCGAGATCAGCTGGGGCAAGAGGACCACCGCAGCACACCCGGCGATCGCCAACGAGAGCAGCCCGCCAAGGGGAAATCCCACCAGCACATTGGCGCGCGATTGCGCTAGGTCCTTTTCGGTCCAACCCTCCTCCACAGCGCCAGACGAAAAGAAGAAGACCTCGTACGGGGTCATCGCAGCACCGAACAGCGCGACCGCGAAGAACCAGTACGTCGAGACCTTCTCGGTATCGGTTGAGACGCCTTGGACGGCCTGCCGTCCCAACTCGCCCCAGTCCGGGCTGAGCAGAAAGAGGCCGACCGCGAAGCCGATCAGCAAAAGCCCGACGAGACCCGCGACATTCTCCATGATCGAGAACTTGACCCGCCAGATGACGAGCCAGACCGCCAGCGCCGCGAACGGCACCCACAGCAGGTAGTCAACGCTGCTGACTAACTGGAGCGCCAAAGCCACACCGCCGATCTCAGCCGTGAGCGTCATCAAGTTGATCATGAAGGAGGCACTCAGGTTAAGCACCGCGACTCGAGGCCCAAGACGTTCTCGGATTAGCTCGAATGTCGCACGGCCGCTCACCGCCGCCACCCGCCCCGCCATCTGCGCGAAAACGCAAATGCCGATCACACCCACGACCACGGCCCAACCGAGCGAAAGTCCGAAGCGCGAGCCCACCACCGCGTTGGTCACCAGGTCCCCGATATCGACGAAGCCGCCAATCGCCGTCAGGATGCCTAGAGCAACTCCGAAAGACTTCTTCACTGGCCGCCCCTCAGCTGGCTGAGAACGGCATCCACCTGTTGACCGGCCGATTCCAGGGCCGCGGTGTTGTCGACGGCACCCTGCTGCTCTAGTTGGTCGCGGCTCGTCAGCACCGCTGCTACACCCGCTTGTACCGCCGCCAACGCGGCATCGCGGTCGGCCTGGGTCTGCTCACTGGCGATGCTGACAGGCTCCAGCGCTCGTTCGGCGTCGACCATCTGTTCTGCCATGTCCCCGAGCAGCGTCTCGGTCACAGCTCGGGTCGTTCGCTTCTGGTCGTACAGCTCAATTGCGAGGACGCTGCTCGCGATGGCGCTATGGGCATCGCTCAGCGCGTGAATCAAGTCCTCTGTGGCGGCGGCTTGCTGGCTACAGCCGCAGAGCAGGCCCAACGAGATGATCAGTCCCGCTACGCACCCCGACGGCCGCACCGATTCAGTGATTACGCAGCATCGACACGAGTTCGGACTTCTTCTTGCCTGAGTAGCCGGACAGGCCCAGCTCCTTGGCCCGCTTGCGCAAGTCTTCGACCTTCCAGTCGTCGTAGGAGCCGGACTTGCCACCCTTCTTGCCGACCGAGGACCGGCTACGCGCCGCCGAAGCGTTGGCAATTTGAGCGGCCTTCTCCTTGGAGCCGCCCTGGTCGCGAATCGCCTCGTAGATCTTGTCGTCCTTGACGCTGGGACCTGGCTTCTTCTTTCCCGGCATGATCGTCTCCTTTCAGCTGCTCTTGGTTTGAGCTTCGGGTGATTCCGTTGACCGGTTAGACCGAAGGAGGGGCGGCAACACAGCGAGCACGATCACGATGAGCAGCGTCGCACCGGCGGCGATCAACGCAGCACGGCGATCCAACACCAGATCGAAGATCAACAAGACGGTGCCGATCAACATCAACGCAACCCCGACCAGCGTGATTCGCATGATGATGTGCGCGGTCTGCACGATGATCATCTTCGCGCCCTTGCGGAACAAGCCACGGTGCAGGTTCACCGGTGCCAATCCAAGTGCGGTGGTAAGGACGGCGGCGATCACAAGAGTGAGATAGACCCGAACTTGAAAAGTGGTCAGCTCGCTGAATCTGCTCTGGAACGCGATGGTGAGCAAGAACCCTGTGAAGATCTGAGTACCGGTTTGGGTAACCCGCAGCTCCTGGAGGATCTCGTTCCAGTTTCGGTCCATCCGCTCATTCAGGGACTCGTCACGACCGTCCCTCAGGTCGATGTTCTCGCCAACCTCCGTGCCCCGGTTGTCGGTCATGTCAGTTCATCACCCCTGCACGGTTTATTCGTCGTAGTGTTAAAACCCCGACCGGGCCCTACCCAAACCTAACTTTGGGGCTGCCATGTCAGCTGCGGAAGTGAGCGACGCGCTTGATCAGATCGTGCAAGGCGTCATCGAATTCATCCTCAAAGGCATCTTGTGAGAGTTGAGCCGACAGCGAGGTCAGCCGTGGATACGCCGACAGCGCGTCGGTCCCGGCGACCTCGGTGTCGTCCTCGATTGGTGCTTCTGCTTCGCCGGCGAGCGTGGCGGTCTCGAGAAGCAGGTGGCCGAGCAGGAATGTGGCGAAAGCCCGATAGACCAGCACGCTCTGCTGAGCCGAGAAGCCAAATTTCGCAAGCGCCTCGAGGAAGCCTTCCACCCAGCGGAGGCTCCGCAGTGGCGGTCGAAGCCACGGCGCAGCAGGCGGCCGAACTGCAACCAAGGGAAACACCCTCGGGTGTCCGATCGCTACGGCTCGCACGCCCTGCGCCATCCGTTCCAAGTACTCCGGCCAGGATGTCGCCAGTTCCTTGGTCATCGTCGTCTCATAGAGCTCGTTCATGACGTGCTCTACGACCCCGTCGAGCAACTGCTCACGACCCGGCACGTAGCGGTACAGGGCCATCGCCTCCACGCTCAACTCGGCACCAAGTCGTCTCATGGTCAGCCGGTCCTGCCCACGCTGGTCGATGAAACGCACGGCCTCGGTGAGAATCAGCTCACGCCCGAGAGGGCGCCGTCCAGCGCCCGTCGTGACCGTGGAATTGCCGTCTGCAGCGCTATCGCGGCCGCCCGCAGCGCCCCCCTCCGTCATCATTCACATCCCACTCGTGTCATGCTGAGCCCTGGCCCATCTGTCCTCGTCAGGCCGGTGGGCCGCCACTTTCCCAACCGTACTGGTCAGGAGTTGCCGACAATCTGCTCGATGATCGCGGTCGTCGAAACCGACGGCGTACGCGGCAGGTACACCACCTGACAAATGTCGTTCAGGTAGTCGAACTTGCCTCTCCAGTCGTCGCCCATTACCAAGATGTCGGCCTTGTGCTCCAGGACATAGTCACGTTTCTGCTCAAGACTTTCCTCGATGAACACCGCATCGACAGCCTTGACATTGGCAACGATCTCGAGGCGCTCCTCCTGGCTGAAGACCGGGTTGCGACCCTTCTTGGCGAAGTTGAGCTTGTCTGAGGAGACTCCCACGATGAGCCGGTCACCCAGAGCGGCCGAGCGGTTGAGCACTCGTACGTGGCCGACGTGGAATACGTCGAAGGTGCCGAAAGTGATCACGGTCTTGCCCGCCACGGCAAACTCCTCCTCTGCGCCAGGCCTGTTCCCGCCAACCCTAAGGGCTTAGCCTGCGGGGCGGGAGAAAACGGCCCGCCAGTGATGGGTTCCCGGCGGGTCGCGGATCTCCTCCAGGCTCAGCACCTCCAGACCCTCGACTGCAAAGGACTCGATGTCGGCACGGCTGAGCGGCCACGGCGGTCCATCGATCGGTTCATCACCATCGCGCGCAACGGCGAGCACCACCAACTGACCTCCCGGCGCGACGAAGCGGCCAACGTGCAGCACGACGGTCGGACGCAGGCGTACCGGCAGGGATTGTGTCGTATAGGTCTCCACCACAAGATCGAAATGCTGACGCCACTCGGCCGGCGGATTCAGCAGATCGGCAATCCGGAAGTCCACCGGGCTCGTGGGAAAGCGGCGTCGTGCAGATTCGATCGCGGATCGCGAGATATCGAATGCGATTACGCGATATCCGCGGGCCGCCAGGAACGCCGCGTCGTCACCGAGTCCCGAGCCCACTACCAATGTGAGTCCCGAGGTGGCCAGCTGCCGCTCGACCCAGTCGACCAGTAGCGGATGCGGTGCTCGGCGGTCCCACGGCACAATGGCATGCCCTTGCGCAGCATCTGAGTAGAGCCGCTCAAACCAGGCGGTCGGGTCGCCATCTGCCACGGCTTCCCCCGATAGTCGTCGTACGTCTGCGTCCGGATCCTGTGCCGTCATGCCCCTATCTTTGCGTCCGACTTGTCAGAGTCTCAGCGGGCTATGACTTGAGCTGCTCGCGCATCGCGCGTTGTATCCGCGATTTCCGATGCTCGCAGCTGATATAGCGCGCTGAGACTCTGACAAGTCGGCAGGTAGCTAGCTCAGGTCCCGCAACGCCAGCTCGAGCTGGTCTAGACCGTGATCGAGTTGTGCTTCGCTGATCACCAGCGGCGGGGCTAAACGGATCGTGGAGCCGTGCGTGTCCTTGGTCAGCACCTGCCGTCGAGCCAGTGCCTCACTGACGTCACGACCCGTGCCGAGGCCAGGATCGATGTCAATTCCCGCCCACAGGCCGCGGGAACGGACCGCGACCACGCCGCGCCCGACCATGTTGTCCAGCCGCTCCCGCAGCTGAAGACCCAGTACCGCAGCGCGCTGCTGGTAATAACCGGTCTCCAGCAGCCTGACGACAGCCAGCCCGACGGCGCAGCCGAGAGCGTTTCCACCGAAGGTGCTGCCATGCTGACCAGGCTGCAGCACACCGAGTACGTCGTGATCAGCGACGACCGCCGAGACCGGCACAATGCCACCGCCCAGCGCCTTACCCAGCAGGTAGACATCAGCGGTGACGTTCTCATGCTCCAGGGCGAGGGTGCGGCCGGTACGCCCGAGCCCTGACTGGATCTCGTCGGCGATGAACAGAATGCGATGCTGGCTAGTCAACTCCCGCACTCCGGCCAGGTAGCCCGCTGGCGGAATCCGTACGCCTGATTCACCCTGAATCGGCTCCAGCAGTACTGCGACGACATCATCGGTGATCGCATTGCGAATGGCTTCAAGATCACCGTACGGAACCTGGACGAAACCCGGGGTGTACGGCCCGAAATGATCATGCGCCAGCGGATCGTCGGAGAAGCCGATGATGGTGGTGGTACGGCCGTGGAAGTTGCCGGTTGCAACAATGATCACAGCTCGACCATCTGGCACACCCTTGACCTCGTAACCCCACTTGCGGGCAACCTTGATCGCGGACTCCACAGCCTCGGCACCAGTGTTCATCGGCAGCACCATGTCCTTGCCGATCAACGCGGTGAGTCCGGCCGCAAAGGGTGCCAGCTGATCATGGTGGAAGGCGCGCGAAGTCAACGTGACCCGGTCGAGCTGCTGCTTGGCGGCGGCGACAAGCGCGGGATGACGGTGCCCGAAGTTTGCAGCCGAGTATGCCGCGAGGAAATCCAGATACTGTCTACCGTCGAGATCGGTGAGCACCGCGCCGGACGCATCTGATATCACAACGTCAAGCGGGTGGTAGTTGTGAGCGACGTGCTCATCCTCGAGCTGCAGCAGGTGGCTGGCCGGGGTGAGGGTCTGGTCCATGATGATCATGATGATGCGCCTGTCCTTCTTATTTGGTGCCTTCTTGTTTGGTGCTCTTCGCCCACGTCGCGCTGGAGGCGCGACTCCGACGCCCGTCGCGTCGGCCTGATCTGCTGGGTGCAACACTTCACGCTGCCGCCACCCTTGATCAGCTCACTGAGATCGATTGAGATCGGCCAGTAGCCGGCGGCGGCAAGCCCGTCGTGCAGTGGCCGGGCACCCGCCGGAACGAAGACATGCAGCCCGTCGCTGACAGCATTGAGTCCGAAGGCGTACGCATCAAGCTCGCTCGCAAGTAGAGCATCCGGAAACAGTTCACCCAGCAGCCGACGGCTCCGCTCACTGAAGGCGTCCGGATAGTAGGCAATATGATCACGTTCGTCGTCAAGGACTGCCAGAGCAAGATCGAGATGGAAGAGCCGCGGATCGACCAGCTCAAGGCTGATCACCTCGCGGCCAGTTAGCGTGGCAAGCTCACGATGAGCCTCAAGCGTGGTACGGAAGCCGTAGCCGCCGAGGATTCTGCTTGACAGCACAGCAAAATCCCCCTCGGCCTCATTGACTGCAACGGCCGGGTGCACCTCTCCGCCGCCGTAGAAGATCCCATTCCGGCGATGCCACGCCTCATGGATGGCCGCTTCAGCCTCACGTTGCGGATTGGCGAACCTGGCCGGCAGGGTGCGGCCATCCACCACGGTCGCGCCGTTGGCGGCGTAGACCATGTCGGGCAACCCGGGCACCGGCTCCAACAGATCCACTCGATGACCTGTCGACCGGTAAGTGTCAACAAGCGCCGACCATTGCCGGACTGCCAAGACACGGTCCACATGTCCGCCCGGATCCATCCACGGGTTGATCGAATAGACCACGTCGAAGTAGGTCGGCGGGCACATCAGATAGTGCCGAAGCATGGCACGTCGAGCAGGGTGCCCGACGTGGTTCAGCACGGTGCTTGTCACGCTAGAAGAGTAGGGCCCAGAGGGCGCAAGTGAGATAGTGTGATCAACGAAACTCAGGAGACTGTATTGCGTCTTGACGAAATAGATCACAAGATCCTTGCGCGGCTGACAGACCATGGTCGTGAGAGCTTTGCCATGCTCGGGCATCACGTCGGACTCTCCACCGCGGCCACCAAACGACGGGTCGATCGGCTCCGGCTAGGTGGTGTGATCCGGCGCTTCACAGCCGACATTGAGCCTGCCGCACTGGGCTGGACAATCGAGGCGTTTGTTGAGGTCTATTGCGAGGGCCGGGTACCGCCGGAGCGGATGCGTGAGATGGTGAGCGCCATCCCGGAAGTGGTTGAAGCGTACACAGTCACCGGCGAGGCCGATGGAATACTCCGAGTGCGAGCCGCCGATACCGACCACTTCGAGAAAGTTCTAGGCATCATCCGCAATCACCCCGGCGTCTCGCGTACCCGATCATCATTGGTGCTCTCCCACCTCTGAGGGATACCAGGTCGGATTGCCGCACGATCCGCCACACTTGTCGCTTGCCCGGGACGAGGCCCGCCATGCGCGGGCATGCGTTAGGTTCTGCAGATGTGAGGCTGACGCAGTGACCGAAACCAGTCCTCCGCCGGTGCGCAGGATTCGCATCACCGACTTCTACACCGCAAAGCGCCAACATGAGCGTTGGGCGATGCTGACCAGCTATGACCAGTACACGGCTGAACTGTTTGACGAGGCCGGGGTTTGGGCACTACTCGTCGGTGACTCCGCCGCTAACAATGTCTACGGGTACGAAAGCACACTGCCGATCACGGTCGACGAGCTGCTGCCGCTGGTGCGCGCCGTAGTGAAGTCCACCAAACGCGCCTTCGTGGTCGCTGATTTGCCGTTCGGCTCGTACGAGGACGGGCCCTCACAGGCGCTGCAGACTGCGATCCGCTTTATGAAGGAGGGCGGCTGTCACGCTGTGAAGTTCGAGGGTGGAGTGCGAGTAGCTGATCAGATCCAGAAGGTCACCGACGCCGGTATCCCAGTCATGGGGCATATCGGCTTCACCCCCCAGAGCGAACACCAGTTGGGCGGCTATCGGGTGCAGGGTCGCGGCGATGACGCTCGACGGCTGCTGACCGACGCCCGCGCGGTAGCGGAAGCGGGCGCATTCGCCATGGTTTTGGAGATGGTGCCCGGTGACCTGGCGCGACAAGTCACCGCCGAGCTCGACATTCCGACTGTCGGGATCGGCGCCGGCCCGGACTGTGACGCGCAGGTCCTTGTCTGGCAGGACATGGCTGGGCTGCGACGTGGCAGGATGCAGCGCTTCGTCAAGCAGTACGCAAACCTGGCCAAGATCATCGGCGACGCGGCCGCGGCGTACGTTGATGATGTTAGGAGCGGCACTTTCCCAAGCGAGCAGCACACGTTTGCTTCGACCATTCCGAGTTCTGAAGGCAAGCCATGAAGATCACTCATAGCATCACCGAGTACGCCGCACTCCGGAGCGCGCTGGAGGGTCATTCTTCCCCCCGTGTTGCCTATGTCCCCACGATGGGCGCCTTGCACGAAGGACATCGTTCCCTCATCAAGTTGGCCAAGACGCGCGGCGACGTGGTCGTGGTCAGTATCTTCGTCAACCCGCTGCAGTTCGGACCTGGCGAAGACTATGCGCGCTATCCGCGCCCCCTCGAGGATGATCTTCAGGTCTGCCAGGCCGACGGGGTCGACATCGTCTTCGTACCGAGCGTTCCCGACCTCTATCCCGCGGGCCGGCAGGTGACCGTGGACGCAGGCATTCTGGGCTCCCTGCTCGAGGGACAGTCCCGACCCGGCCACTTCAACGGCGTGCTCACGGTCGTTCTGAAGTTGTTCAACATCATCCGGCCGCACGTCGCCGTCTTTGGCGAGAAGGACGCCCAACAACTCGCCTGTATCCAGCGAATGGTCGCCGACCTGAACCTCTCAGTTGAGCTTGTCGGCGCACCGATTGTCCGGGAGCCTGATGGGCTGGCACTGTCCAGCCGCAACGTCTTCCTCAGCGCAACTGAGCGCGCCGTAGCGCGAAGTCTTTCTGCCGCGCTGGAGAAGGCGGCAACCCAAAGCTCGGTCCGCTCCGCACGAGCCGCGGCGTACGAGGTGTTGGATCGGGCCGAGGCAGAGCCGTGCTTTGAGCTGGATTACGCCACAATCGTCCATCCGTCCACCTTTGCCGAGGTGCCAGACGATCATGTTGGCCTTGGGAAATTCGTCGTTGCGGCTCGCGTCGGCGGAACCCGGTTGATCGACAACACAACGATCAACTTCACACCCGCACCCTGGGCCTGACACACTGGCCCCTGATCTAGTTAGCACTGGCCGTGGATCTGGAGACTGCCACCAACGAGCTTTATGCTCTCTCTCCTGATGACTTCATCGAGCGACGACAGCAGCTCGTCGCCGAAGCCCGACAGGAGCGAGATCGCGAGCTTGCCACCAAGATCGGCAAGCTGCGACGACCGACGCGCAGTGCCTGGCTGATCAATCTGCTCGCTCGCCAACAACCGGACGAGATCAACGCGCTGCTCGAGCTGGGTACCGCCCTGCAGGAGGCGCAGCAGCGGATGGCGGGCGATGAACTGCGCAAACTCTCCACTGAACGCCGTAAGACCGTGGACGGGCTGGCGCGTCGCGCGGTGGAGCTGGGCCGAGAGCAGGGTTACAGCGCGCCCGATGGAGCGGTGCAGGAAGTCAGCCAGACGCTACAGACAGCGCTGGGTGATCAAGAGATTGCCGACCTGGTACGTGCCGGACGACTAATTCAGGCCGTCACGTACGGGGGTGGTTTCGGGCCGACTGATCTTGCGTCCGCCTTCGGTCAGCTGCCGGCCAAGGCGCCGACCAAGCCGGAGAAGCGGACACCGGCAGAGCCGGCGCAAATGCTAGATCCAAAGCAACGCCGTGCAGCCGAGAAGGCTGCCGCCGTGGCGCGGGAGAAGGTGGCGGCCGCGCGCACGGCCGCCGACGCAGCGGAGTCGGAGGCAGAGGCGGCCACTCAGCACGCGGATGAGCTGGCCGACCGAGTCGAGTCGTTGCGGAGCGAGCTGCGCCAGACCGAGGCCGCTGAGCGGGAGGCGCGGGAGGCGGCGCGAGCCGCAAGAAAGCATTACCAGGAGCTGCGCCAAGCCGCCCTTTCGGCCGAGCAGGCGGCAGCCGCAGCCGCTGAGGCTATCGACGAGGGATGAGAGCTAGGCGACTGACTGGAGGTGGAGCAGCATGGCCGACCCGCGACGCGCCGGCGGCAGCGGGATGCCAGCCGCGCCAAGCGCACGGCCGGTCAGCACCGGAGCACCTGACGCCCACGAGGGTGTCACGGCCTGAGGGTCGCCGGGGCGTGGGCCGATCACTTCGATCCGGTATGAGGTAACTGCGTCGAGGCCGTCGAGGCGGACCCGCCGGCTGGCCAGCGTCCTTTCCAGCCAGACCAGCGCGAACAGCGCTTCGTCGCGATCCTCGCCCACCACGCCGTGGGCCAGAAAGCCACGATCGCTCTGGTCTGACCGTACTGTGATGCCGGAGTGCAGTAACGCCCTGAATCTCTTGTAGAGCGTCAGCCATCGATGGATTGACCGCAGGTTGCCGGGAGGCTGTCTCCGCAGATCGATTCCCAAACTGAGCCTGCCAAAGAAAGCGGAGAGCGCTCGGTACGCCGAAGAGGTTGCATCGTCGGGCTCATCGAGTGCCGACTGCCAGACCAGTCCTGGCGGCAACAACTGCACCAAGCCAGCGAAGTCCGCGTGCCGGGCCGTCGAGTCGGCAGCCGGATCGGCGCCGACCGCTCGCCCGGCCATCGCCAGGTCGAGGCTGGTGCTTTGGATGGTGAGCTGTGGGTAGCGCTCACGCAACGCATCAAGCAGCCGATAGGCCGCGAGCGTGCTGGTGTGCTGAGTCGGCGTAGCTCCTGGCCGGTGCGCACCATGAGCAAGAGACCAGCTCAGTAAGGACACGTGGTGGCGATCAAGCAACTTGGTCAGTCGCTCCCAGACATAGACCATTGCCGGCCGTACCGACAGGTCCAGCACGTGCTGCGTCACGCCATCACGGTCAACAGTAAGCAGCCATTCCGGATGATCACGAGCCAGAGTGGAGTCCGGGTCGACCAGATCTAGCTCGATGGCGAACCCGATCTCAAGATCAAAATCACGAATCCGCGTCAATAGTCCATCAAGACCGGCCGACGACCCCGTGTCGGTTAGGCCTGCGCTGTCGGCGTACGGATCGAGGCCGGCGCGCGAGCACCATGCGATGTCCACCAGGAACGTCTCGGCACCGACCGCCGCCGCGTACTCAGCGAGGGCCAGAATGGCCTGTCGATCATGGCGGGCAAATGCCGGTGCTGCGGCGTTGAAGATCACTCGGTCGTCCTGTGGAGCTGCTGGCTGCAGATGCCGGTGTAGCCGTGCGGCAGCCTCATCCAGCCCATCACCCCAGCTCCACACCGTCCAAGGGGAGTGGTACGTCTCACCGATGCCCAGCACGATTTCACCGGCTTGCAGCAGCTCACCGCCCCCGAGATACGTCCTGCCATAGGCTGTTCGCTCCACCCGATGCCGGACGGCTCCGGAGAATGCAACCTGTACCTGCCACGCCTGACCGCGCCGGAAGCCGGTCCCTGCCTCAGCCAGTGCCAGCTGGGCAGGCCGGTCGTCGAACCCTCCATGATCAACAGACCAGCAGCCAGAGCGCAACGCGACCGGCGACAGCGCCGGCCCATCGAACTCAACTCGATGTGTGGCCAGGTCGCTGACCGGCAGAAACAACTCCAATCCCTCCAGCCGGTAATCGGTAACATTCTTATTGGTGACGCCGGCGCGGCACCGGACCAGACCGTTGTCTGTGAGCTGGATGGCGAGATCCAGGGCCAGCCCGTTGACCGGATCCTCTGCCTCGACGATCACGGTGTCGGCGCCGACTTCCGTCAGACCCGCCGGCACCGGCGTATCGCTGATCAGCCGGGAACGGCTGACGGTGAAGGAAGCCGCGGACACGTGGCCGTCGTGCGACCCGGTTAGTGCTGCGCGCGAACTCCAGCCAGCGGAGGATTCCGGCAGTACGGAGGACATCATCGAGGGAATCTGATCGAGACTGGTCGGGCCGAATGCGGCGAGTACGGTCGACGTAGGCAATCCGGCAAGATCACCAAGATGTGCACCCCAGTGCAAGATCACCGGAAGCCTGGTGGGCTTCAGCTCTACCAGGACACTGACACCCTGCGCTCGCATATGGAGGAGGGAGACCGCTGCATCATCCCCGGCTGAGAACACAGTCGCCGCAGCATCCTCTACCGACACGGGATTCTCCCCCAAGAACAAGATCTCTCTCCGCTGAGCGCAAAGTCTCCTCCTCGACAACGGGCTCAGGTGTGTCGGTATCGGAAGCGTCGAGAAATCCCACGCCTTGACGCCGCCATCGCGCGATCGGGACCATCGTAGATGGCACGCCGATCACGGCTACGCGACGTCACGCCGCGTGTCGGCCGCTTTTTGCAGCCGGCTTTGGAGCCGGGCCGACAGGCTCGACTGAGACACTCAATATCTCAACCCGAGTTGGGTATTGATCTGTCGAACGATTGATCGCGTGGCCTGGGCCGCCGAGCGAAAGGAGCCGCCTTGTGAATGGGCCCTCAGGGCGTTGCTGCGCGGTGGTTTACAACCCGATCAAGGCATCTGATGATCTTCGCGCGGCGATCGCTCAGCAGGCCGCGGCGACTGGCTGGGATGACGCCATCTGGCTGGCGACACCGGCAGAAAATCCCGGCCCAGCGATCACCGAGCAGGTGGTCTCGGCAGGGGTGGATCGCGTCATTGCAGTAGGGGGAGACGGGACGGTTCGGATTGTTGCGGATCGGCTGGCAGAATCCGGCATCCCGATGGCCGTGGTCCCGCTGGGCACTGCAAACCTGCTGGCCCGTAACCTCGACATCCCGCTCTCAGAGACGGAGGCTCTCGAGGTCGCATTCGGGGATGGCACCCGGACCATCGATTTGATCAAGGTCACCGTCGACGGTGTGCCGGGCGAACACTTCGCTGTCATAGCAGGTTTAGGCGTCGATGCCATGATCATGGATGAAACCAGCCCCGTACTCAAGGACACAATCGGTGCTGGGGCGTACTTCATAGCGGCCGCCAAGGCTCTGGGGCGTACGCCGATCAATATGCGGATCACTCTCGACAATCATCGTCCGCGTCGCCGGAATGCCATGATCTGTGCAATTGGCAATGTCGGCACACTGGCCGGCAATCTCACCCTGCTCCCGGGCGCTCAGCCTGACGACGGCAGGCTCGATGTCTATGTGGCATCGCCGCATCGTCTCTCTCACTGGCTACGCGCTTTCCTCCGGTTGATCACTCGGCGTCCGCGCAATGATGACCACGTCGACCAGTGGCAGGCCACGCGGGTCGAGGTCCGCCTCGATCACCCAGACCCTTATCAACTCGATGGCGATGTGATGGAAGACTGCCGCAGTCTGCGCGCCGAGATATGCCCCGGCGCGCTAACCGTCTGTGTCCCCGGCTGAATACAGACTTGTCAGCGTCGGTGGTCGCTATAGCAGCCACAGACGCTGACAAGTCGGCGGTCAGACGACCGGCGGGGATCCGTCGTAACGCCGTTCCTCGACGTGCCGGGTCCGGCTGCGCTGTGCCTGCATCACCAGTGCCAGGATCAGCGCCAAGGCGCCCGCCACGATGAAGATGATGCCGAGCGTGTCGTCTGACACGAACGGGATGTCCAGGTTGAGCGCAAAGAGCAGGATCGCGCCAATCACAATCAAAACGATGCCAACTCCGATACCCATCTGTTCCTCCTACTTAATGTGTCCCCCGAGTCAGGAGGTCAACTGGCCTTCTTGGCTGATTTCGCTGTGGTCGCCTTTTTGGCCCCTGTTTTCCTGACCTCTGCCTTCTTGGCCGGGGCCTTCTTAGCCGGCGTCTTCTTAGCCGGAGCCTTCTTCGCCCCAGCCTTCTTGGCTGCAGGCTTGGTCTCTGTCCCCTTCTTCGCGGCCCGGTTCTGTTCGACGCTACGCCGCAGTGCCTCCATAAGGTCAACCACCTCACCACGGTCAGCCTCTTCTTCGGCTTTTTCACCGAAAGTGGCCGCAGTGTCCAAGGCGTCGCCCTTCTCCAGCTTGGCGGCGATCAGTTGCCGCAGCTGTTCTTGGTACTCATCACTGAATTTGTCTGGGGCGAAATCGGTGGCCATGTTGTCGACCAGGGACGATGCCATCTTGAGTTCCTGCGGCGACACCCGCATATCGTCCTTCAGGCTCGGGAAGTCAGCCTCCCGGACCTCGTCGTCCCAGAGCAGCGACTGGAGCATTAGCACCTTCCCACGAGACCGCAAGGCTCCCAGCCGGGTCTTCTGGCGCAGCGAGAACTGCACGATCGCCGTGCGATCGGTCTCCTCCAGGGCTCGCCGAAGCAAGGCGTACGACTTGGTGGCCGTCTTCTCCGGCTCCAGGAAATAGCTGCGGTCGAACATGATCGGATCGATTTGCTCGGACGGCACGAACTCCACGACCTCAATCTCCTTGCTCCGCTCCTCCGGCAGCGATTTGAGGTCGTCCTCGGTCAAAACCACGGTGGTCTTACCGTCCGCGTACGCCTTGTCGATATGGGCGTACTCGACTACCTTTCCGCACACCTCACATCGCCGCTCGTAGCGGATCCGTCCGCCGTCGGCGTCGTGCACCTGATGCAGCCCGACGTCGTGGTCCTCGGTCGCCGCATAGAGCTTGACCGGGACGTTGACCAAGCCGAAGGTGATGGCTCCCTTCCAGAGCGCTCGCATGCTCTGGTACTACCCACTCCAGCTGATCGGAATCGTGGCAACAGGGGTTTTGGTGCCTAGATTGCGCAGTCGATACTGGCTCCATGGGCAGGGCATCGCGCGATCAGGTGGTGACCGTCGAAGGTCGGACGATCAAGCTCAGCAATCTGGACAAGGTGCTCTATCCGCAGACCCAGACCACCAAGGCCGATGTGCTGTCGTATTACGCGCAGGTTGGGCTGACCATGCTGCCGCATCTGCGTGACCGGCCAGCGACGCGGAAACGCTGGCCCGACGGCGTCGGCGAAGCCAAAGGAAAACGGCCGACCGTTTTCTTCAACAAGGACCTGGGGGCAGGCACACCGGACTGGATACCACGCCGGACCATCGCGCACAAAGATCACGACAACGATTACCCGGTGATCAATGATCTTGCGACGCTCACCTGGCTAGCGCAGCTGGCCGCCCTGGAAATTCACGTGCCACAGTGGCGCTTCGGGCCCGACGGGAAGCCTCAGAATCCTGACCGCCTGGTCCTTGATCTTGATCCGGGTACCGGAGTGAGCCTTGCTGAATGTGCCTGGATTGCAACGCTGGTGCGCGACATCTTGCGCGACATCGGACATGACCCGGTACCGGTCACCAGCGGGAGCAAAGGCATCCACCTGTATGCGCCGCTGGACGGCTCGCAAACGCCGGAGCAGGCCACGCAGGTAGCACGCGAGCTCGCCCTGGCGCTGGAGTCTGATCATCCCGATCTGGCGATCAGCAGCATGAAGCGCTCCGAGCGGGAGGGGAAGGTGTTCATCGACTGGAGCCAAAACAACGGCGCCAAGACCACCGTCTCGCCCTACTCACTACGTGGCCGCGACCGGCCCATGGTTGCCGCGCCGCGTACCTGGGAGGAGCTGGAGGATCCGGATCTGCGGCAGCTGGAGTACGAGGAAGTGATCACCAGAGTCGCCGAACTGGGTGACCTACTGGCGCCGCTAGCTCCACGCGCAGCGTCTGATCGACTCGCCACATACCGCAGCATGCGCGATCCGGCGAAGACGCCAGAGCCAGTGCCCGCCAGCGCACCGGATGGACAGCAAGACGGCTTTAGATTCGTCATTCAGGAACACCATGCGCGCCGTCTGCACTACGACGTACGGCTGGAGCACGAGGGGGTCCTGGCCAGTTGGGCAGTTCCCAAGGCACCGCCGACCGATCCGAAAATCAACCATCTCGCGGTGCGAACCGAAGATCATCCGATGGAGTACCTGACCTTCCACGGCAGCATCCCAAAGGGCCAATACGGCGCCGGCAGCATGCGGATCTGGGACACCGGGACCTATCGCCTGCACAAGTGGCGGGAGGGCAAGGAGGTGATTGTCACGCTCTTCGGTCAGCCGGGCGGTGGCCTCGGCGGCGTTCGCAAATTCGCCCTGATCCACACCGGCTCCGGGGACTCCCAACCGGAGAAGAACTGGCTGATGCATCTCATGGAAACCGATCCCGAAGATAAGGAGCCGCGCCCTGAGCCTGTCGATGGGCATACCTCTGATCAGGAGATCGACTTTCCCGAGCAGGTGCCGCCCATGCTGGCCACCCTGGTCGATGCCGCCCGCTTCGGCGATGAAAGCGGCTGGGCGTTCGAGATGAAGTGGGATGGCGTACGCGCTATCGCCTACCTGGCCGGTGGACGCGTCAAGTTACTGAGTCGAAAGGGCAGAGATGATACCGGCGCCTACTTCGAGGTGGCGCAGGAGCTCACCAAGATCAACGTGCAGACCGCAATCTTGGACGGTGAAGTCGTGGTCCTGGACGCCGCAGGACGACCCAACTTTGGCCTGCTGCAGCATCGAATCAATCTCACCAAGCCAGCTGATATCGAGCGGGCTGCCAAGGCCTACCCGGCACAGCTGATGCTGTTCGACATTCTGGAGCTGAACGGTCAATCTTTGATCAAGAAGAGCTACGAGGAACGCCGAGCGATCTTGGCGGAGGTGGCACGCCCGGAGCCGGGATCGCTGATCCAGGTGCCGCCGATCTTCGAAGGTGATCTGCAGGCGGCTCGGGAGACAGCCCATCTCCTTCAGCTCGAAGGCGTAGTGGCCAAACGCCGCAATTCGATCTATCAACCGGGACGGCGCACCCAGACTTGGCTCAAGATCAAATTGCATCGGGCTCAGGAGGTCGTGATCGGCGGCTGGCGGCCAGGGCAGGGCCGTCGGAGCGGCGGAGTCGGATCGCTGCTCATGGGGATTCCCACCGAGGCTGGGCTGCACTACCTCGGTCGCGTGGGATCAGGATTCAACGACCGCCAGCTCGATGACATCCAGGCCAAGCTTGAGAAGCTGAGCCGCAAGACTTCGCCGTTCATGGATGTACCACGTGAAGATGCGCGCGATGCGCATTGGGTCAAGCCGTCTTTGGTTGGCGAGGTGTCCTACGGCGAGCTCACCGAACCAGGACGACTGCGCCACCCTGTGTGGCGCGGCCTCCGCCCTGACAAGTCACCGGACGAGGTGGTCTGGGAGCTTCCGACCGAAGGTTGAGCACCGGCTCAGTCCTTAGCACCCATGTGTTTCCAGAGCGGCTACGGCCTTGCGGATATGTGCAGCGCGGGTGCTGGGAGTACGGGCCGTCACGATGTCCAAGATCACGGCATATTGCTTGGTTTTACTGAGCGATTCGAAAGCCGACGCCGACACCGGGCTGGCTGCCAACGCGGCGGCAAGATCGGGCGGGACTGTGGCCTGCTTCTGGGACGAGTAGGCAGCATCCCACCGTCCGTCTGCCTTGGCAGCCTCCACCTCGGCAAGACCAGGCGGTCGCATTCGACCCGCTGCCATGAGCTCGGAGACCTTGCGCACATTCACCTGGGACCAACGACTCCGCGGCCGACGGGGAACGTACTTTTGCAGGTAGTAGACCTCATCGAGCGCCTTACGCTGACCCGAGATCCAGCCGTAGCACAAGCCGACGTCAACCGCCTCGTCATCGGTCAGCGAGGCAACGCCGGACCCCTTCTTCGCGATCTTGAGCCACACCCCGGCGCGGTGGTCGACGTGCTGAGCGAGCCATGCTTCAAATTCGGCGGCGTCGCGAAACGCGATCACCTCAGCCTCTCCCGACTCGGGCTTACTCGACATGGCTGGGTATGCGGTGTTCGATGTGCACTCTGACAGGCCGTCCGCCCGATTCGCCTCCTTCGTCGCTCGCTTGCTGCGAAGCCCTGGTATGTAGCTCGGCCGCGAGCCCCTGCAGTTGGCGAAGTGGCCGGGCTGTCATAGTGCACACCAGGCCATATCATCACTCCTCGACGATGCCGGCGAATTCGAGTCCCCGATGCGCCGCCAGCCGCTCGGCTTCGATCTCCAGCTGGCTGCGGATCCGCTTCGAAAGAGTAGTCCAAGGGGATAGCCGTAGCGTGAACTCACCGCTGGCCGTCTTTGGGCGCCAGGTGCCGACAATCTCGGTACCCACCAGCACAGCTCCAGGTCGGCCGAGAACCGGCCAAAGCTCCTTGTGCTTGCTGCCATCCGGCACGATGAGATCTCGATCCTTGCCCTGCAGAAATAGGTCAAATCCGCCCAGCAGTCGCAGCAGTTCCGGATCCTGCTCGATGTCCCCCTGCTCCCCCAGCATCCAACCCCGACGGCCATCGACGCTGACCTCGACCGCGTCCTCCGGCCAACGCGCCTTGACCTCGGCAACGGGCGAGTCGAGAAACGCCGCGACATCGTTCGGCGTCGCGGGGCCGAGGAATCTGAGGTAGTTCCGGATCGGTTGCAGTGACTGGGGCGCGGCCAATGGGTCGAGCGCCGGTCCTGGCTTGCGTTTCGGCCAGCGTGGAATGGGTCGCAGTACCGGCGGCGAGGTACCCGGCTCCAGTTCGAGGCCGGCGTACAAGGCACCGATGCGGAAAGGCACTTCCCATGAGTGCGTTGCTTTGCAAGCCCCGCAGTACCGAAGGTAGGGAGAATCCAGGCGCGCCGTGAGCTGGGTCGATACCTCACCCTTGATCAGCGGGCGGGTGACGACGTGGCGCATCTGCGTGGCTACCTCGGTCAAGCCGTCGAGGGTGCCAATGGCGGCCTCCCTGAGCGGCTTATCCGCCCCGACCACCCGCTTGGCCGCATCCTTGTCGGACAGCGGAGACGTGGCGACAAGAATCTCGGGCAGATCGGTCCTCCGGTAGTAGTGCGGAGCGGCCCGCAGCGTCCACACCAACGCCACATCTGCGCTCCTTTCGAGCCCTGCTGCGTCACGAAGCGGAACGCCGCGATTGACGAGCGCCCAACTGGCACCGTCCCGCCCCGTGTCCTGGACGCCAAAGTCGAAGACCGCAGCATCGGTGATCGGTCGTGGGGCTTCTGCTCGGTCAAGCTGCTGCTCATGGATGCGGTACGCCAGCGCCTCCGAACGTTTCATCGTCTTCCTCCTACGACGAGGAGTCCTCGGACCTCAGTGACCATAGGCACGGACCACTGACAGGCCCCTATTGCAGAATTTCCGGCCGATGATGGCTTTCGACACTTGAACCCAGAATCGGAGTCTCGCGTGGAGGCGCTTGGCTGACTGACCGCCCAATATTGATTGCAGTCATAGTGTCAGCGCCGCGGCCATACTCGGCGCTAGCGGCAATCGCGGGATCAAGGTCGCCTGCACCGCGTGATACAGGTCCGGCTTGCCCGGCCAGACGGTGCCGATCGGAAGATTGTTCGCGTCGAGCTGGTGGTGCCAGGATCCGTCCTCCCGATCGAAGAAGTAGTCCTCCGCGTACGTCCACCAGATACCGGCTAGGTCGGAATAGCGATCATCTCCGGTGCGCCGGCGCAGTGCCGCGGCGGCCGCGATGGCCTCGGCGGCGACCCAATGCATCCGGTCGCGGACCACTGGACGACCGTCCCAGTCGGTGGTGTAGATGAAGCCGTGGGTACCATCGACAGCCCAGCCGTCGACCACCGCACGATCAAAGAGCGCCTCGGCCGCCGGCAGCAGCCAGTCCGGCGGGTCGGACAGGGATGCCTCGAGATGCAGCAGTAACCTCGACCACTCCAAGCCATGCCCAACGGTGGCGCCATACGGCTGAAACTGATCGTCCGGGTGATCGCGATTGTGGTCCAGCTGCGGCTGCCAGCTGGAATTGAAGTGTTCGGGAATCCGCCAGGAATTCGGCTGTGCGAATTCGAGCGCGACGCGGCGAGCGATTCCAAAGGCGCGCTCGCGCCATACCTGATCGCCGGTCACATCGGCGGCGGCCAATAAGGCCTCGACTGAGTGCATATTGCCATTGACGCCGCGATAGTCGGCAAGCTGGGAGAAGTCGCGGTTCCAGGAGTCGACGAACATTCCGGAACTGTCGTCAAAAAACCGCTGATCCCACACATCGAGCGCCTCGGCCAGCAGATCAGGGCCACCGGCCAACCCGGCGACCGCAGCCGAGGAGGAGGCCAGCACGACGAAGGCGTGGGTGTAGCAGGCCTTCTCGTCAGGACTCTCACCCGCAGCATTGACACTGGTCAGCCAGCCGCCGTTCCCACTGTCCCGGAGCCGACCGGTGAGCCCGGCAAGCGCCTGCCGCGCAAGATCGGCATCGCCGATCCGGCCCAAAAGATGGCCGAGGGCGTACACGTGCAGCATCCGAGCCGTGATCCAGGTGTAGACCGGGCGGGACAAGTCGGGTTGGCCGCGGGTGTCGAGCCACGCCGCGCCGCCCAACGGATGTGGGAAATGGCGGCCAAAGTCGAGGAGTCGGTCGCATTCGGTCGCGAGGATGGAGGTGGGGATGCCGAGGTCTGGCGAGGACATGCCCTCAAGGTAGCGACACCGGCGGAATGGCTGACAGGATGACTGCTATGGCCCAGACCACTGCAGTTGATCATGAAGCAGAAATCACTGGCAGGCTGGCACAGCTGAGCCTTGAGCAAAAGGTTCGGCTGATGACTGGGGCGGACATCTGGGCATTGCATCCGATCCCCGAGATCGGCCTGCGGCGCCTCGTCACCTCTGACGGCCCGGCAGGGGTTCGTGGTGAGACCTGGGACGAACGCAGCCCGTCTGCAAATGTGCCTTCCCCTACCGCCTTGGCCGCGAGTTGGGACCCGGCTCTCCTCGAGCGGATGGGCCGGCTGCTGGCAAGCGAGGCGCGTCGCAAGGGCGTCGACGTCTTGCTGGCCCCAACAGTCAACCTGCACCGGACTCCGTACGGCGGTCGGCATTTCGAGTGTTTCAGCGAGGATCCCGAACTGACGGCCATGATCGGCACCGCGTACGTGCAAGGGCTGCAGGCCGAGGGCGTCGCCGCCACGGTCAAGCACTTCGTTGCCAATGACTCTGAGACCGACCGGTTCAGCGTCAACGCGCTGGTCGACGAGCGGGTGCTGCGGGAGCTGTACCTCATGCCGTTTGAGCGCATCGTGGCGGCTGGTGCCTGGGCGGTCATGGCGGCGTACAACAAGGTCGACGGGACAACGATGACCGAGAACGTGTTGCAACGCGAGGTGCTGAAACGCGAGTGGGGCTTCGACGGCGTGATCATGTCCGACTGGTACGCGACGCGCTCAGTGGCCGCGGCGGGCGAGGATCTGCTGGATCTGGCGATGCCAGGGCCGGAGAGTCCCTGGACCGAGGGACTGCTTGAGGCGGTCCAGTCTGGTCAGATCTCCGAATCAGCTGTGGACGGGCACGTGCTGCGCATCCTGCGGCTAGCCGCTCGGGTCGGCGCTCTTGATGGGCTGCCGCCCGCGACGCCGCCAGCTCGGCGCTGGAGCGATGAGGAGTTGAGCGCCCAGCTGCGGGCCAGTTCGGCGGCCGGCATGGTGTTGATCAAGAATGACGGCACGCTGCCGCTTGAGCCGAGCTCGCTGAGGCAGGTTGCGGTGATCGGACCCAATGCAGCAACGGCGCGAACACTCGGTGGCGGCAGCGCGACCGTCTTCCCGCCGTATGTGGTTTCTCCACTCCATGGGCTGCGGGCCGCACTCAGCGACGAGATCAGGCTCGTGCACGCGGAAGGAGTGCGCAGCAGCGACCGCACCGAGATTGCACCCAAGGATCTGCTGCAACTGCCGGATGGCAGCGGGCCAGGAGTCGAGGTGATCTTCTTCGATGCCGAGGACCGGGAGCTCGGTCGGCAGCGGCGGCAGGCGGCCAGCATGATGTGGTGGGGACAGGTACAGAAAGGCCTGAATGCCGCCGAGATTGATCATTTGCAGCTCGTTGCTCGACTGCGAGTGCCGGAGTCCGGCCGTTACTCGGTCGGTACATCGGGGCTAGGTGACTTCCGGCTTGTGGTCGATGGGGAAGCTCTATTCGACGAAACGATCACGCTGCCGCTTGGCGCAGATGTGGTCGAGGCGATGATGAAACCGCCGCAACAGCTTGCGGTAGTTGAGCTCGAGGCCGGCCGAGACGCATCTGTTGAACTCGCGTATCGACCAACGGGTGCCGGGACCGAGCTGGGCGGCGCTGAGGTGATCATGCTGACCGTCCAACTCAACGTTGCGCCGGTCATCGATGAGCAGGCGGAGTTCGAGCGTGCCGTCAGCTTGGCGGCCGAATCCGATGTTGCGGTGGTTCTGGTCGGCACTAACGCGGAGGTCGAGAGCGAGGGCTTCGACCGGACAAGCCTGGCGCTGCCCGGGCGCCAGGACGAGCTGGTCAGCGCCGTTGCGGCAGCCAATCCGCGGACCGTCGTGATCGTGAACTCAGGCGCACCTGTACTGCTGCCCTGGGCTGACGAGGTAGCTGCTGTGCTGGTCTCCTGGTTCCCAGGGCAGGAGTTCGGAAATGCTCTGGCCGACGTGTTGACCGGGAAGGTCGAGGCGGGCGGTCGATTGCCGATGAGCTGGCCGACCTCGGAGGAGGGACTGCCGTCGGTTCAGCCGGTCAATGGTGAGCTGCCCTACGACGAGGGCCTGTTGATCGGCTACCGCTGGTACCTGGCGACGGACCGTACGCCGGCCTTCCCATTCGGTCATGGGTTGGGATATACGACCTGGGCGTACGAGGACATGGCGGTTGACGGCGACACCGTGACGGTCCGGGTACGCAACACGGGCAATCGGCCGGGTCGCGAGGTCGTACAGCTATACGCCAGCCGAGCCGACAGCGCTGTCGAGCGGGCCCCGCGCTGGCTCGCCGGGTCAGCGGTCGTGGATGCGGCGGCCGGCGAGGTAGCGAACGCGGTCATCACCGTAGACCACCACAATTTCCGACACTGGGACAGCTCGGATCATGGCTGGATGGTCGAGCCCGGCACGTACCAGCTTCACGCCGGTTGCTCGGTCGTCGACTTGCCGCTTACCGGCGAAATCTCCCGCGACTAGGTCGCAGCTCCTCCTGAAGGAACGCAGAGGGTCGTTAGTCAAGAGAAGCGCGGAGCACGACGTCGTTGGTGTCGGACTCGCGAATCTCCAGGTCAGCTATCTCGGACACCTTCAATGGAGTAGTACCGCTCGGTCGCATCTGCTTGTTTGGCGTCACCGGCCATTCCTTGATCTCCGATGCGTTGCCCGCCCGGTCAACGACGTAGACCGAATAGTTCTCCTGCCCGCCGCCGGGGGTCGGGTCGCTGATCGCGCCGTACTGGCACTCCACTTTGATCTCTGTACCGCTTTCCGTGGGAATGACGTCTGCGACTGCAGTCATCGCCGATGGCACAACTGCTGAGAAGGCAACTCGGTGGGGATCCTGCGGGCCCAGCGGGAGCAGGCCGGCACTGATTGCTATGCCACCGAGCACCAAGACCACTGCCGCCGCAATCCCGGCGACTGCGGCCACCATCCGACGCCGTCGCGCCCGCACCTTCTTGATCATCTTCGGCAACAGCGACGGTGGCGGACCCTCGATGCTCTCGGCGGGAGCAGCGCTTGACTCCGGCGTTTCGGTGTATTCCGCGGGGCCTTCGTCTGCCAAAGCCAACATCGCGGCGTCCGCTGGAGAGACCTGAGCTAGTAGGCCGGGGATGGCAGCCAGTTCCGAAACCTCCGTCTGACAGGATGGACAGCTGGCCAGATGCTCCTCAAACTCTCGACGCTCGGCAGGAGACAGTGCGCCCAACACGTACGCAGCGTCCCACTGGGCGAACTTGTCGGGGATTGCGTTCATGGCCGAGTCACTCCTTTCTCCTGTAGTGCCAATTTGAGCGTTCTGAGTCCGTAGTGCAGCCTGGACTTGACGGTGCCTTCTGGAATGCGGAGCCGGGCGGAGATGTCGGCCACCGACCTGCCTTCGTAGTAGGCGGCGTTGATCACGGAGCGGTGCTCCATGGACAAGCTGCCAAGGGCCTCGGCGATCAGCCATCGGTCGAGTACCACGCTGGTCGCGTCTCCCGCGCTTTCCTCCGGCGGCTCCTCCATGCGCTGCTCATGTCGCGAGGCGGCGCTTCGCCAGCGGTCGATGATCAGGTTCCGGGACGCTGTGAAGAGCCAAGCGCGCGCAGCGGCCTCATCGCGCTGCCCGAGGCTGGGATCTTTCCATGCCTTCAGCAGCACTTCCTGGACGACGTCCTCCGATAGCTGGCGGTCATGCGTGAGCCGCATGGCGAAGCGCCACAGCTCGCTCGCGTGTCGGTCGTGCAGCTCCTGCAGCGCAGCCTCACGCTGTCCGCCGACCACCGAGCCTCCTTCCCACCTCAGGCCCGCTGTTGTCTGCAGGCTCACCGCCGTCGTCACGTCCTCGCCTTGCCCGTCCTTCACCGATAGAACGACGGCGGGGCATTCTCAGTTCAACCCTGCTCGGTCGGAGCAAGGCCGTCTGAAAACTCGTCACCGGTCGGAATTTAGACCATCCGTGGCGCCATCCAGTGCCCAAAAGTCCGCACTGGTCGGAAATTTGAGTTCTCCGAGTGGGAGAGCTCACGGGGTCAGGGCGGTTGCTTCGCCGACCTCACTTCGTACGCTGGGCCGATCGGCAGTCTTCGCGTGGGCCTCAGCCAAATGGTCACCTGGACACAGCACCAGGAGTGACTTGCCTTCATGCGGTCCAAGGGAGATTGAGAAGGTGTGCAGGTCGTCGACCTCCCCGACCTCCTGATCGGTGAACATGTCAACCAACGCGCTCCCGGGCACCAGGTACTCAGAATGGACGCTGCCGGAAATCGGATGCGCCGAGAAGTTCAGCACCGTAACCTGCTCGGCGTCGGTGAGCTGATGCACCATCACCAGCATGGCCTTGTTGGAAGGCTGCGGCACATCCAGCTGGACACTGGTCGCAATCCCGTACCGCTTGCGAACGGCCAGAATCTCGCTAAGCCGGCGGACGAAGGATGAGCTGTCCTGCAGCTGGGCGGGCAGCGAGCCGTACAAGCTCGTGCCACGCGGCATCTTGGACAGCGACTCGTGAGCATGGGGCCAGTAATCCATGAGGTCGTAGGCCGCGCGGTGGATCCAGCGGGTGTCCCCGTCTGCTAAGAGACGGCTGACCTGCTTACGGTCCAGGGTGAGCATCCCGCACAGATCCCATCCCGACAAGGCAAAAACGCCCGGCTGCAATGCGTTGAACATGGCCAACAGCAGGTGCGCCTGCTTGATCTGCTCCACTTGATCTGCAGTGAGCTTGGAGATACGGGTGATGCCCAACGCGGCCGCGATGATCGTAGCGGTCGTCGATGCGATGCCATTCTCAGTGAACGTCGCGTTGTACGGTGCCGCATCACCGGTCAGATGATCAAGAAGGTCTTGTCGGATCGTTACCGCCAGCTCGTGACCGGTGAGATCCTCGCTGCGGAACGTGAAGAGATCCTTCGCATGCAGAGTCTCGAAGTGCACCAGCTCGTAGGTCATCTCGTCATGGTTCTGGAGAGCGTGCACCAGTGAGGCTGGCTCCACCCCGTGCTTCATGGACAGGTTGAGGGTGAGGCGCACGAACTCGGTGTCCCCGGTCGCCAGCGCGTGGTGATAGGCGGGCCGGTTGATGAAGTCGTAGGAAAGGTCGGCGCCACGCTCAGCTGAGCTTTTGATGTCATCGATGGTGAGGTTGAGCTCTTGGAAGGTGAAGCCACCAACCTTGCGAACCATGCTGGCGATCAGCTGGTTGGCGGCCTCCGACAGCGGGTGACCCTCAGACCAGGCTGGCGAGTCCTCCGCACTCTTCTCAACGCCAAGGAAGCCGTTGGCGTCCAGCCGCAGTGCACCACTGCCAAGATCACCTAGCGAATGCAGCGCATCGCCGATCACCAGCCGCATGCCGGCGAAACTCGGATCCAGCCAGTTGATCGAGGGCTGGCCCTCCTTGAAGTAGTGCAGATAGACCCAACGGCGCTCCACACCGTCCGGCCCGAGTACCGGGGCGGTGGCACTCCAGTTGGTGTCCTTGACCCCGGGCTCGTAAAAGATCACCCGTTGCATCCGTCCGATGATGTAACCGTGCTTAGCCAGTTGATCTTCGGACTCGAGGTCGAGGTTGACCGAATCGCCCTTGGTCACGATGGGCAACAGGTGCCAGTCCTTGGGTTCGATCTCCACCATGTGGTAGATCCCGGGGTAGTCGCCAACCTTCATCTCGGCCAGCCGGAAGTCCGAGCCCTTGCCGGTGTGGCCGGGCACGATGTCGTCGATCACCATCCCGAGATGACCCGCGGCCACTTCAGACGTCGCCCGGAACTCCTCTTCGGTTCCGAACGCCTCGTCGATCAAGTTACTGATCCGGTCGAAGTGCCCATCCACGCTCGGGGTGTAATCCCAACCGACGAGGCCGCCAGCCCGCTTGACGGGGCCAGTGTGTACGCCGTCAATGCCGATGGCCTCGAAGGCAGCCCACAGATCCTCGTCGCCGAGAGTTCCCAGGAATGACCTGCCGGGCTTGGTGATCATGGAAATCGGGTACGCGGTGAACCACACCGACGCCTTTTCGATCGCTGCTCGGGGATCCGGGTTGGCAAAGGGGTTCTGCCACATGCTGCCCTGGCCGGAGAACAGGGTGGCGTATCTCTTCGCATCCTCAAGCATCGAGCGCTCGACGAGCCAACTGACATAGTCGGGGTTATCGCCCCGGGGCTTCCCGGTGCGCTCGGCCCGCGGTCTCAGTGTGAAAAGATCCCGGAGCCGCCCCTTCGGTTGCAGCCGTCTTGGCCGAGCCGGATAGCGCTGTTCGTCGTAGCTGATTTCGCTGGCTTCGTGCGCGAGAGGTGCTGGCTGTCCATCCTCTAGCAGGCTCGCCGCGACCGTGACTGGAGCCACTTGGCCAGCATCAGTCTCGCTTGCTTCAGTCGCGACGGGTTCCGGTTGGCTACCGTCAGTCTCGCCCGCCTGGTGCGCTTCGGGCGCCGGTTGATCAGCGTCAATCTCGCTCATTGGCCCCCCATTCACGCCGACCGCTCTCCAGATTGCGGACGCTGCTCACGTTAGTCCACGGTGAGGGATTCCCGATACGTCAGAGCTGGGCGTGCCAGCTTGGACTGCCCAGCTTGGCCTCAATCTGCTTTTCAAGATCAACTCCGAGCTGTCTGGCAAGAATGGCGGCAGCGATGACGACTTCCGCCAGCTCTCCGCCAACATCGTCCGAGGCGCCGAAACCCAGACCCTGGCTCATGGCTCGGCGCAGGCCCTTGACGCTCTCGCCGGAACTCTCCGCCAGCCGCAATGCCGTATCGGTCAACGCGTCTTCACCGTCGCGCTCCCGCAAACCATCCGCCAGCGCCACGATCCTCGGATCGGTGGCAACCAAGGCCAGGTCCGGGTCAGGATCGCCGCCCAGGATGAGAAAGCGATAACCGATGATCTCTGCCCGGAATCCGCGCTCCCCCGGCCGCCGCTCACGCATCTCGCTGAACACCAGGCCGGCCGCACGGTGCAACAGGAACAGCCCGCTCAGCTCATGCGGAGATACATGGATCTGGAATTCGACACCAATCCCGCGCGGAACAACGTAAGGATCGCTGGGGGGCACCAGCTCAACCCGGGAATGGGCTAGCGACAGGCACGCTCGAGGCTGGTCGTCATATCGGACAGCCTGATACTCGACCTTCCAACCCGCCTGACTGAAGATCGACGCGGCGGCGTACGGATCCTCGGTTGCAAGCAGGGGGGCAAGCATTCGTGAACTCCCGACAAGCTGTTGTGCTAGTTCTCACCTTGACACAATTCAGCCGGTTCGGCGTGCGACGCGGCGGACCCATGGTTGATCAGTTCTGTAACCATCTGCCGGCCGCGCCTAGGCAGAATGTTGACAGGGCGGCGGAGCCTAGACTCGAAGCGATCATGCCGAGGCATCAGACGCGTACCGGCGACTCGGTCCCACGCCGGAAGCTCACCCATCGCTGCCTGGTGGTGCTGTTGATGATCATGGCCCTAAGCTGTTCGAATCCGGGGCCGCCGGCTGCCACAGAAACCGTCAGCGAGTTGAGCTGGAGCCGCATCGCGTTGCCCGAGTCCGTCGCGGCGTCCTCGCTGGCTGCCGCCGCCGACACCCTGCTGGTAGGAGGCCGCGCATCATCTGGCGGAGATCACCCGGTGCTGTTCACCGTCGACGCGTCAGGGACGGCGCAGCCGGTGCGATTGCACCCAAACAGCCCGTACGCGAAGGTGGCTGATCTGGGTTCGCTGGCTGCTCGGGGCGACGATGTCGTCGCACTGGGCGTCGCACACGGCGGGGCCCACGCGAACTTCCGCTGGACCGTCTGGGCCGGCTCGACGCAGCGCCTTGATGAGTATCCGCAGACGTTCGAGA
Source organism: Propionibacteriaceae bacterium (assembly GCA_025923975.1). Lineage (GTDB taxonomy): Bacteria > Actinomycetota > Actinomycetes > Propionibacteriales > Propionibacteriaceae > Microlunatus. The sequence goes on along the minus strand of JAICEV010000001.1, from coordinate 595 downwards.
CGTTCGGTGGGCAGAGTGCTGGTGGCCTGCTCGACGTCGTCATCACCTCCGAGGGACCGGCAATTGCGGGCACCTGGGCGTCCACCGAAGGTGGGCTGGACGCGGCAGTCTGGCTCCCTCGCGGCCAAAAGTGGCTGCGTCAGGAGTCCGCCGGCACCGCGCTCGCCAACACCAAGCAGGTTCAGGTTGCACCCCGCGCAGCAAGCGCCGCCGGCTCGACCATGATCATTTCTGGTTCCGTGATCACCTTCGGCGATGGTGCAGAGCAGCGAGCCGCGATCTGGACTTGGCCGACCCACAGCAGCGCATGGACACTGCAGCAGCTTCCCGACGCCGGAACTCACAGTGAAGCGCTGTCCACCGAATGCGCGCAGACCTGCTGGGTATCGGGCCACGTCGACGGCAACGTGGCGCTCTGGAGCTTTGAGGAGGCCCAAGCCGACGCGACCGCCACCCGGGATGCAACGCTGCCCTCGATGAAGATCGACACCGACGGCCCAGGACCGAGAATGGTGCTGTTGGGCGACCGGCCTGGCGTGATCTTCAGCGATGCTGGCGGTACCCGCCTGCTGCTCAGCGACAGCAAGGACGGCTG